>CALLYQ010000508.1 GCA_937858875.1 uncultured Lautropia sp.
CGGAATCGTCTGGGTCTACCACGCCGTGTCCTTCCTGCCCCTGCTGGGACTGGCGACGGCGTTCTTGCCTAACACCCGCCAACAGGTCCCGTCGCGCTGAAAGCGGCGGGCAAGCAAGCACTGTCGCCGCGAAGCTCCCCGGCCGCGCCTGTGCCGCTCAGCCGGCCGCTTCCTCGCCCAGATACGCCGCCCGCACCCCCGGATCGTCAAGCATCTGCCGTGCCGGCCCGCTCATCGTGATCAGCCCCGAATCCATCACGTAGCCGCGCGTTGCGCATTCGAGTGCGAGCCGCGCGTTCTGCTCGACGAGCAGGATCGTCGTGCCGCGCGCCGAGACTTCGCGCACGACTTCGAAGATCCTGTCGACCATGATCGGCGACAGGCCCATCGACGGTTCGTCGAGCAGCAGCAGGCGCGGGCGGCTCATCAGCGCGCGCGCCATCGCCAGCATCTGCTGCTCGCCGCCTGACATCGTGCCGGCGAGCTGGTCGGCGCGCTCCTTCAGGCGCGGGAACGCTTCGAACATCCGTTCGATGTCCTCGCGCACGCCGGCCGCGTCGCTGCGCGTATACGCGCCCATCTGCAGGTTTTCGGTGATCGTCATCCGGGCGAAGACGCCGCGCCCCTCGGGCACCATCGCCAGCCCGCGCGCGACCAGCGCATAGGAGCCCAGGCCGCGGATCGATTGGCCGCGATACCGCACGTCGCCGCCGGCCCAGTGCAGCGTGCCGGTCACCGCCTTCAGCGTCGTCGTCTTGCCGGCGCCGTTGGCACCGATCAGCGCGACCAGTTCGCCTTCGCGAACCTCGATGTCGATGCCCTTGACCGCCTGGATGCCGCCGTAGGCGACCTGCAGGCCGCGGATGTCGAGGACCGTTTCGGCCATGGCTTTCTCGCTGCGCGCCGCGCGTTCAGTGGGTGGCCGAGGTGCCGAGGTAGGCCTCGATGACCGCCGGGTTGCGCTGGACTTCGGCAGGCAGCCCCTCGGCGATCACCTTGCCGTAGTCGAGCACGGTCACGCGGTTGCACAGGCCCATCACGAGCTTCACATCGTGCTCGATCAGCAGGATCGTCACGCCGTCGCGGCTGATGCTCGATAGCAGCGCACGCAGCGTCAGCTTCTCGGTGGCGTTCATGCCGGCGGCCGGTTCGTCGAGCGCCAGCAGCTTCGGTTCGGTGGCGAGCGCGCGTGCGATCTCGAGCCGGCGCTGGTCGCCGTAGGACAGCGTGCGCGCCTGGAAGTCGGCGTAGCGTGCGATGCCGACGTAGTCGAGCAGTTCGAGCGAGCGCTTGCGGATCGCCTCTTCCTCATGGCGCTGCCCCGGCGTGCGGAACACCGCGCCGAAGACGCCGGACCTGGTGCGGACGTGGCGGCCGACCATCACGTTCTCGATCGCCGTCATGTCGCCGAACAGTCGGATGTTCTGGAAGGTGCGGGCGATGCCGGCCTCGGCCACCCGATGCACGGCGGTCGGCTCGTAGCGCTTGCCCCCCAGCTCGAAGACGCCGGAATCCGGAGCGTAGAGGCCGGTGACGACGTTGAAGAAGGTCGTCTTGCCGGCGCCGTTCGGGCCGATCAGCCCGTAGATCTGGCCGTGCCGGATCTCGAGTCCGACGTCCGACAGCGCCTGCAGCCCGCCGAAGCGCTTGTTGACTCCCTTGACCGACAGCAGGATGTCCGTCATCGCACGCGACCCCTTGCCATAGTCCGAGCCTCCTATCTATTGGCGGGCCCGGCGGCCGAACTCGGGTCGATCGCCGGCATGCTGGCGGTCGGCGCGTTCGGCGGGGCGTCGGGACGCGTGCCGGCGAGGGCGGCCGCTTCGGGTTGCAGGTCGGTCGGCACGGTGCCGCGCGTGGGCCGGATGCCGTGCCTGGGCGCCGGCCACAGGCCGGTCGGCCGGAACAGCATGATCACGACCAGCGAACCGCCGAACAGCAGCATCCGCAGCGCTTCGGGCGCAATCCACTCCTCGCCGAACAGCGCGAGCTGCGCCGGCTTGGCGACTTCGCGCAGCGTCTCCGGAATCGCGTAGAGCAGGATCGCGCCGAGCACGACGCCGGGCACGTGCCCCATGCCGCCGAGCACGACCATCGCCACGATGACGATCGACTCCATCAGGATGAAGCTCTCCGGCGACACGAAGCCCTGGAAGGCGGCGAACATCGCCCCCGAGACGCCGCCGAACGATGCGCCCATCGCGAACGCGAGCAGCTTCATGTTGCGCACGTTGATGCCCATCGACTTGGCGGCGATCTCGTCTTCGCGGATCGCCATCCAGGCGCGGCCGATCCGTGAGTCCTGCAGCCGGATCGACACGACGATCACGATGATCGTCAGCACCAGGAACAGGTAGTAGTAGAGCGTGACCGACGGGATCGTGAAGCCGTCGAAGCGCAGCGGTCGTGAGAAGTCGATGCCGGCGATGCGAACCGGATCGATGTTGCTGATGCCCTGCGGTCCGTTGGTCAGGTTGATCGGCGCGTTCAGGTTGTTCAGGAAGATCCGGATGATCTCGCCGAAACCGAGCGTGACGATCGCCAGGTAGTCGCCGCGCAGCCGCAGCACCGGCGCGCCGAGCAGCAAGCCGAAGAAGGCCGCGATCGCCGCCCCCAGCGGCACGACGAGCCAGATCGAGCTGTGCAGGCCGTTCGGGAAGGTCGCCGCGATCCACTCGAAGTTGCTCATCAGGTGCGGCGACGCGAGCAGCGCGTACATGTAGGCGCCGACCGCGTAGAAGGCCACGTAACCGAGGTCGAGCAGCCCGGCGTAGCCGACGACGATGTTCAGTCCGAGCGCCAGCATCACGTACAGCAGCGCGAAGTCGGCCATCCGGATCCAGCGATTGCCGTGCATGCCGAGCACGAACGGCAGCACCGCCAGCACGATCGCGATCACGACGGTCGCGGCCAGGGCGGCCTTGGGCCGGTCGTGCAGCGACGGGAAGAAGGATTTCATCGGCGCCCCGCCTCAGGCCCGATCGGCGACGCGCTCGCCCATGATTCCCGACGGGCGGAACAGCAGCACCAGGATCAGCACGGCGAATGCGAAGATGTCCTGGTAGTGGCTGCCCAGGAAGCCGCCGGTCAGATCGCCGATGTAGCCGGCGCCCAGGCTCTCGATGATGCCCAGCAGCAGGCCGCCGAGCATCGCGCCGGCGATGTTGCCGATGCCGCCGAGTACGGCTGCCGTGAACGCCTTCAGTCCCGGGATGAAGCCCATCGAGAAGTGGACGATGTTGTAGTTCATCGCCACCAGCACGCCGGCGACCGCAGCCAGTGCCGCTCCGATCGCGAAGGTGGCGGCGACGATCCGGTTCGCGTTCACGCCCATCAGTCCGGCGATGCGCGGGTTCTCGGCTGTCGCGCGCATTGCGCGCCCGAGCTTCGTGCGGTTCACCAGCAGCACCAGCCCAGCCATCAGGCTGGAGGCCACGACCAGGATCAGGATCTGCTTCGGCGCCAGCGACGCGCCGAAGATCGGCACCGGATCGTTGGGCAGCAGGTCGGGAAAGACGATCGGGCTCGGTTTCCAGATGATCATCGCCACCGTCTGCAGCACGATCGACATCCCGATCGCGGTGATCAGCGGCGCCAGCCGCGGCGCATTGCGCAGCGGCCGGTAGGCCACGCGTTCGATCGTGACCGACAGCAGCATGCAGACCGGGATCGCCGCGAGCACGATGATCACCAGGACCAGCGGCGCCGGCACGCCGGCGGCCAGCAGCTTGGGCGCCAGCGTGACGGCGACCATCGCGCCGATCATCAGCACCTCGCCATGCGCGAAGTTGATCAGCTGCAGGATCCCGTAGACCATCGTGTAGCCGAGCGCCACGAGCGCGTACACGCTGCCGAGCACGAGGCCGTTCAGGATCTGCTGGAGCAGGGTGTCGAAGCTGAACAAGATGTCTGTCTCCGTCCCGGACCGCGTGGGTCCCGTCGACGACGCCCGAGTCGTTGCGGGTGCCGGGCTTGCGCTTCGATGACGCCTCGTTCCGAAAAGCACAAAGCGGCGCGAATTCTAACCAAATTCCGAGCGCAGAAGGGAGGCCGCGCAGCGCGCCTGCGCCGCGCGCGCAAAAAAAATGCCCCGGTGGAAACCGGGGCAAACCAGCCAGGGAGGAAAACTACGGGCTCACTGTGGGCCGGCTCGATGGCGGGTGCACGTGGACTGCGACCGTCGGCGACCCAACCCCGACGGGCGGCGCGCAGGCGAAAAAAAGGGCGCCGGATGGCGCCCCTTCGCGCGGGTGCCAGTATGCGGCACCCGTGCGGCCGGACCCTCGGTTCACTTCTGCTCGAGGATCCACTTGACCAGCGTTTCCGCGTCGGCCTCGGAGACCTGCGGGTTTGCGGGCATCGGGATCGGGCCCCAGATGCCGCTGCTGCCCTTGCGCACGTGCTCCGACAGCGTCTTGACCGCGTTCGCGTCGTTCGCATACTTGGCGGCCACGTCCTTGTACGCCGGGCCGATCAGCTTCTTGTCGACCGAATGACAGGCAGTGCAGTTCTTGGCCTTGGCCATTTCCAGGCTCGCCATGGCGGTGCCCGAGGCACAGGCAAGCGCGAGGGCGATCGAAATGGGGATTGCTTTCATGACTTCTCCGGGTGAGTTGATGACTCTCAGACGCATGTTCGGCGCCTTCGAGTTTACCGCAGGGCTTTGCTCCATCACGCCAGCTTGGCCGCGGACTTGCGCTGCAACAACATTGGATGGTAACGGCCGGCGAGGCCGTGCAGTTGACAGTGGCCGCTCACGCCGGCACGGGCGCCGTTCGGCCGCCCGGCGCTGACCGCTGATGCCGGACGGCGCAAAGTGCCGGGACGAATCGGGGGGAGTGCACATGGCGTTCGTCTGGACCGGATTACTGCTGCTCGTTCTGCGTGCGCTCGGCATCGAGCCTGTCGCAAGTTGGCCCTGGCTCTGGGTGCTGACCCCGTTTGCCTGTGCGTTCGTCTGGTTCGAGGTCGTGGAGCCGTTGTTCCGCCTCGGTCGCGAGGCCGATCCCGGCCTCGAGATCGCCGAAGCCCGCCGCAAGCGAATCGAGGCCATGTTCCCGCATTTCCGTGTCCGGCGCCGTCCGGCGCGCGGCCAGGCGGCCTCCGGCGACGCCGCCCGCTGAGGAGCGAGGCCGCCGGTCTCGATCAGAAGTCGTCGAGGACCGCGCCGCGGCTGGCGCTGCCGGTCAGCGCGTGAAACTTGGCCAGCACGCCGCGCTTGTAGCGCGGGCCTGGCTGCTTCCATTCGGCGCGTCGCTTCGCCATTTCCTCGTCGCTGATGTCCAGCTGCAGCAGCAGCTCGTGCGCGTCGATCGTGATCGTGTCGCCCTCGCGCACCAGTGCGATCGGGCCGCCGACGGCGGCTTCCGGCGCCACGTGGCCGACGACCATGCCCCAGGTGCCGCCGGAGAAGCGCCCGTCGGTGATCAGCCCGACCGACTCGCCGAGCCCGGCGCCGATGATCGCCGACGTGGGTGCAAGCATCTCCGGCATGCCGGGCGCGCCCTTCGGTCCGAGATTGCGCAGCACCATGACGTCGCCGGCGACGATCTTGCCGTCGAGGATCGCCTGCAGCGCGCTCTGCTCGTCGTCGAAGACGCGCGCCGGCCCGGTGATCACCGGGTTCTTCAGCCCGGTGATCTTGGCCACGCAGCCTTCGGGCGACAGGTTGCCCTTGAGGATCGCCAGGTGACCCTCGGCGTACAGCGGCTTGTCGATCGGGTGGATGACGTCCTGGTCGGCGCGCGGCGTCTCGGGCACCCCCTCGAGCTCCTGCGCAAGCGTGCGGCCGGTGATCGTCATGCAGTCGCCGTGGATCAGGCCGGCCTTCAGCAGGATCTTCAGCACCTGCGGGATGCCGCCGGCGCGGTGCAGGTCGGTGGCCAGGTACTTGCCCGAGGGTTTCAGGTCGCAGATGACCGGAACGCGCTTGCGGATCCGCTCGAAGTCGTCGATCGACCACTCGACGCCGCCGGCGTGCGCGATCGCCAGGTAGTGCAGCACGGCGTTGGTCGAACCGCCGGTGGCCATGATCAGCGCGACCGCGTTCTCGATCGACTTCTTCGTGACGATGTCGCGCGGCTTCAGGTCCTTCTTGACCGCCTCGACCAGCACGCGCGCCGACTCGGCCGCGGATTCGCGCTTCTCGTCGTCGGGGTTGGCCATCGTCGACGAGCCGAGCAGGCTCATGCCGAGCGCTTCGAACGACGAGGACATCGTGTTGGCCGTGTACATGCCGCCACAGGAACCGGTGCCGGGGATCGCGTTGCGTTCGATGCCCTCGAAATCCTCCTCGCTCATCCGGCCGCGCGAAAACTCGCCGACCGCCTCGAACACCGAGACGATGTTCAGGTCCTGGCCCTTCCAGTGGCCGGGCTTGATCGTGCCGCCGTAGACATAGATGGCCGGCGCGTTGGAGCGCAGGATGCCCATCATGCCGCCCGGCATGTTCTTGTCGCAGCCGCCGATCACCAGCACGCCGTCCATCCACTGGCCTTGCACCGAAGTCTCGACACAGTCGGCGATGACCTCGCGCGAAACCAGCGAGTACTTCATGCCTTCGGTGCCCATCGACATGCCGTCGGAGATCGTGGGCGTGCCGAAGATCTGCGGGTTCGCGCCGGCGGCCTTGACCGCGTCGACCGCCGCATCGGCGAGCGCCTGCAGGCCGGAGTTGCACGGCGTGATCGTGCTGTGGCCGTTGGCGATGCCGATCATCGGATTCGAGAAGTCGCTCTTCTCGTATCCGAGCGCGTAGTACATCGAACGGTTCGGTGCGCGGGCGACGCCCTCGGTGATGTTGCGGCTGCGGCGGTTCGCGGTCATGGCGGTTCCGGCGGTCTGGGTTCGGGGAAAAGGGCAGTTTAGCAAAGCGTCTCGCGACGCTTGCGTACGGCCGGCGATCCGGCTATTCTTAATACGAACAATTCGTATTGATTGTCTCGCCTGTATCGGCTGTCAGGAACCAGCGATGATCATCTGCCTTTGCCGGGCCGTCTCGGACCGGGAGATCCATTCTCTTGTCGATTCCGGGGCCAGGTCGATGGCCGAAGTGCGCGCGGTGTGCGGCAT
This sequence comes from uncultured Lautropia sp., assembly GCA_937858875.1. GTDB lineage: Bacteria > Pseudomonadota > Gammaproteobacteria > Burkholderiales > Burkholderiaceae_E > Zeimonas. The sequence goes on from CALLYQ010000508.1 coordinate 7,072, forward strand.
CGGCGAGTGTTGCGGCAAGTGCGCGCGCCAGGCGCGCGAACTCATCGTCGAGCGCGTCGGCATGATGGTCGCCAGCGAGGTTTCGCGCGCCGCCGCCTGAGTCTCGCCCATCGCTGGAGCGAGGCGTCGCGCAATAGCCGCGCGCGGCACGCCGTCGGGTGTGCTCCCGCAATTCACTGCCCACGCTTGCTGATCGCCGGAACCGATGACCGCGTTCCGGAATCGCTGCCCGCCTCGTTCAGGACGCTTCGCGGTTCATGAAGGTCTGCTGGTAGTTCTGGATGCCGACCTTGCCGATCAGTTCGATCTGCGTCTCGAGGAAATCGATGTGCTGCTCGGAGTCGTCCAGGATCTTCACCAGGATCTCGCGCGACACGTAGTCGCCGACCTTCTCGCATTGTGCGATGCCGCCCTTGACCGTGGCGAGCGCCGTGCGCTCCAGCGCCAGGTCGCTGGCCAGGACCTCCTCGGTGTTCTCGCCGATGTTCAGCTTGCCGAGGTCCTGCAGGTTGGGTAGCCCTTCGAGCATCAGGATCCGCTTGATCAGCGAATCGGCATGCCTCATCTCGTCGAAGGATTCGTCGTATTCGATCTTCTCGAGCCCGGGCAGGCCCCAGTGGCCGAAGATGCGCGCATGCAGGAAGTACTGGTTGATCGCCGTCAGCTCGTTCTTGAGCTGGCGGTTCAGCCACTCGATGACAGTTTTGTCGCCTTTCATTGTTCTGGCCTCCGGTGGTCGAATCGATGATTATGCGCGACCGGCGCGCGCGCGTCAGCGAAGCCCGCGCGCCGTCGGCCGAAGCCGGGTTTTCATCGCATGTCAGAATGCCGGCCTCGTCCGCAGCCGGTCCGATTGACGAATGCTCGTTCACCCGCAATTCGACCCGATCGCCTTCAGCATCGGCCCGCTGGCCGTGCGCTGGTATGGATTGATGTACCTGGTCGCCTTCCTCGCGCTGTTCCTGCTCGGACGCGCCCGGATCAGGGCGAACGCGCCGTCGGTGCCGCCGGGCTTCGGCGTGCGCGAACTCGAGGACCTGGTGTTCTGGGGAGCGCTCGGCGTCGTGCTCGGCGGGCGGCTGGGCTACGTGCTGTTCTACAAGCCGGGTTACTACCTGAGCCATCCGCTCGAGCTGCTGGCCGTCTGGCAGGGAGGCATGTCGTTCCACGGCGGGCTGCTCGGGGTCATCGTGGCGATGGCTCTGTTCGCACGCCGGCGCGGATGGCGCTTCGCGCAGATCTCCGATTTCGTCGCGCCGCTGGTGCCGCTCGGGCTGGCTGCCGGCCGGTTGGGCAACTTCATCAACGGCGAGCTGTGGGGCCGGGCCAGCGGCGTGCCCTGGGCGATGGTTTTTCCGCAGGCCGACGCGCTGCCGAGGCATCCGTCGCAGCAGTACCAGTTCGCCGGGGAAGGCCTGTTGCTGTTTGTCTTCCTTTGGTGGTATTCGTCGCGACGGCGTCCGGTCGGCGCGGTGTCGGCGATGTTCCTGATCGGGTACGGCGTGCTTCGCTTCGCTGCCGAATTCGCGCGCGAGCCCGATGCCTTCCTGGGCCTGCTCGGGTTCGGGCTGACGATGGGGCAGTGGCTGTGCCTGCCGATGATCGCGATCGGTATCTGGATGCTGCACGCGAGCCGGCGCGCGGCCGGCGACTGAGTGCGGTGGCGGAGCCGCGGTCACGGCGGCGCCGCGACAACGGGCAGGAAAAGAGGCAGCACAAGGCAGTCTCCCGGTATGGAGGATTCGTGTTCGAGCGATTCAGGAAGGCACGGCAGGACGCGCGCGAACGCGCCGATCTCGACCAGTTGCTCGACGACTGTCGGCAGCTGCTTACGGCGCGCGGCGAGTCGAACAGCATCGCGATTGCGACGCGCGCACTCGACAACTACCGCCGGCTTGGCGCGGAGTCGCGGCGCGGTTTCTTCGAGGTGCTGGCACGAGACTACGACCCCGATCCGGTCAAGGTGCTGCAGCTCGCCCAGCAGTACGCCGACACCCGATCGCCCGATGCGCTGATCGAACTGTCGCAGATCAGCGACCCGCCGCGCCAGGCCCTGTTGCGGCGGCTGAACCTGGCACCGGGTGGCACCGGCACGCTGGTCGCGATGCGCACGGCGCTACTCGACCGCTTGCGGCACGACGATTCGCTGCGCGCGGTCGACGCCGACTTTCATCACCTGCTGTCCTCGTGGTTCAACCCGGGATTTCTTCAGCTGGTCGAAGTCGACTGGAAATCGCCGGCCGAGCTGCTCGAGAAGATCATCAAGCACGAGGCCGTCCACGAGATCGACGGCTGGCCCGACCTGCGCCGTCGCCTCGAGCCCGATCGCCGCTGCTTCGCGTTCTTCCATCCGGCGCTGCCCGGCGAGCCGTTGATTTTCGTCGAGGTGGCGCTGCTCGCCGAGATGCCGGCGGCGATCGCGCCGCTGCTCGCTCGCAAGACCGAATCGCAGCTCGATCCCGACAAGTTTCGCGTGGCGGCCTTCTATTCGATCTCGAACTGCCAGCCCGGGCTGCGGGGCGTGAACCTCGGCAACTTTCTGATCAAGCGGGTTGCCGACCGGCTCGCCGGCGACCTGCCGAAGCTGCGCCAGTTCTGCACGCTGTCGCCGATTCCCGGCTTCTCAGGCTGGCTCGCTCGCGTCGAGACGCTGGAGTCGAAGCGCGTGAAGCCGGCGGTGCTGGCCGAACTGCGTGACGGTCTCGCCTCGCTGCGCGAACGCCATGGGAAAGATCTCTCTCGGCTGACCTCGGCGATCGTCGGTGCCGCGCCGGGCAGCGAGGCGTCGGCCGGCGAAGCGTCGAGCACCGAGGCGGCAGCCGTCAAAGCGTCGGGCAACGGGGCGTCAGCGGCGGGCGACGACTCGTCGAACAACGGGGTCCCGGCGAAGCAGATCGAGGCCGACCGGCGGATGTTGTGGCGGCTGTGTGCGTTCCACCTGCTGCATACGGCCCCCGGCGACGCACGCGGGTCGGACCCGGTTGCGCGTTTTCATCTGAACAACGGCGCGCGGCTCGAGCGCATCAATCCGGCTGCCGACCTGTCGCGCAAGGGCTTGCGGCAGTCGCACGGGCTGATGGTGAATTACCTTTACGATCTCGGCGAGATCGAGACGAACCACCAGAAGTTCGTCGATGGCAGCGTCAGTGCGTCGCGAGCCGTGCTGTCGCTGCTTTGATCGCTGGCATCAGGCATCAGACATCAGGCAGCACGCAGTCGTTGGCAGTCGGCAGGCCGCAGTCGGTACCGAAATCCAAAGAGGAACGAGGAGAGCAAGCATGAAATCCCGATTCAAGACGATCGCCGGCCTCGGGCTGCTGGCTTCGACGCTGGCTTTGGCCGGCACGGGGCCGTCGCTGGCGCAGGCCCAGGAATGGCCGACGAGGCCGGTGCGGCTGATCGTACCGTTCCCGGCGGGCGGCGGCACCGACGCGTTCGCGCGGCCGCTGGCCAAGCTGCTGTCGCAGCAGACGGGCGAGCAGTTCATCATCGACAATCGCGGCGGTGCCGGCGGCACGCTGGGCGCCGACCTGGCCGCCAAGGCTGCGCCCGACGGCTACACCTTTCTGGTCGGCGCCGTCCACCACACGATCGCCGTGAGCATGTACCCGAAGCTGGGCTACGAGCTGCAGAAGGACCTGGCGCCGGTCACCGTGCTTTCGTACGTGCCGAACGTCGTCGTGGTGAACCCGAAGAACGTGCCGAGCCGCAACTTCGCCGACTTCCAGAAGTACGTGCATGCGAACCCCGGCAAGCTGAACTACGCTTCGGCCGGCAGCGGCACCACGCATCACCTGACGGTCGAATTGTGGAAGACGATGACGCGCAGCTTCGCCGCGCACATCCCGTATCGCGGCGCCGGCCCGGCGACCCAGGACCTGCTGGCCGGCCAGGTCGACTTCATGTTCGACGGACTCGGCAGCTCGATGCCGCATATCCGCACCGGCCGGATCGTGCCGCTGGCCGTATCCAGCGCCCAGCGCTCGCCGGCGCTGCCCGACGTCCCGACGCTCGACGAAGCCGGTGTCAAGGGCTACGAGGCGCGCACCTGGTATGCGATGTGGGCGCCGGCCGGCACGCCGTCGGCGCTGTCGGTGAAGCGCTGCGTGAGCGCCGCGTTCTCCGGCGCCTCGAGCGAGCTGAAAGAGGTCTGGGCGCAGCTCGGCGCCGACGCCGGCGGCCAGAGTCCCGAAGAGATGGCACGCTTCGTCGACGCCGAAGTGCGCAAGTGGGCGAAGGTCGTCGACGACGCGGGCGCCAAGCTGCAGTGACATCCGTCTGACGAACCGAGCCTATAGGAAGCTGTCGGACTATGGCAAGGGGTCGCGTTCGAACCCGC
>CALLYQ010000509.1 GCA_937858875.1 uncultured Lautropia sp.
CGTGGCCGCCTGCCCTGGCGGTGCGGCCACACGCGGGCTGGTGTCACGCGCTGCACTCGAGGCGCTGGGCCCCGATGGCGTGTTCGTCAACATCGCGCGCGGCTCGGTCGTGGACGAGCCGGCGCTGGTCGAACTGCTCGGCAACGGCAAGCTCGGCTCGGCCGGGCTCGACGTGTTCGACGACGAGCCGAACGTGCCGGCGGCGCTGCTCACGATGGAGAACGTGGTCCTGCAACCCCACGTGGGCAGCGGCACGCATCCGACGCGCACGGCGATGGGTCGCCTGGTGCTCGACAACGTGGCTGCCTGGATGGACGGCAAGCCGCTGGTCACGCCACTGGCTTGATGACCGGGGCGCCCGGCGCCGGGTGCCCTGCGTCGCGGAAGCTTCAGTAGCGGTAGCGCTGCGGCACGGCCGCAAGCCGACGCAGCAGTTCGCGTGGCGCGCCGGCCGCCACGCCGCCTTCGCACCAGCTGCGCGCCAGTTCGCGCTGAGCGGGGTTGACGGTATCGCCGCGGTTCAGCGGCCGCCAGCTGACCGGCTGCACCGGAGACCAGCCGGCGCCATCGCGTCCGGTCGCCATCAGCGCCGATTCATGGCTTTCGCAGTCGATTGCCTCGTAGCCGATGTTGCGCACGCCGCGCGGGCTGATGACCACGAGCGTGAACTGGATGAAGCGCTTGCCGATCACCTGCAGGCTTGCCGGATCGACACCGAAGCTGTTGCTGCTGGTGGCGCTGACGCTGAATTCGCGCAGTGCTTCGCTATCGGGGATCGGCGGCATCGGGTCGGGCAGCCCGGCGCGGGCCTGGGGGCGATCGGGTGCCACGTAGTCGATCGTGGGATTGTTGACCGGGTCGTCGGCCGGGGCCTGGGCCGCTGATTGCGCGCCCGCCGCGAGCAACGCTGCCGGCAGCGCTGCGCCGACGACCCAGCGCGGCAGCGTCCGGCGCCTCACCTCGAGCCGCTCCGGCCGGCGGGCTGCGCTGCGCTGCCTCTATGCCGGGTTTCGGCAATCGAAGGCGGCACTTCGGCGATCGGCCTCAGCTCGGGCGGCGGGGCCGCTTCGCGCGTGCGGCGGCGCGGTCCGCGCAGGTAGCGCGGCGCCTCGCCCTGACCGGGGCGGTCGGCGCGCCAGGGCGCCTGCTGCGGCAGCAGGCGCGCGAGTTCGATCAGCGCCAGGCGGTAGACCTCGCGCTTGAACTCGATGACCGCCTCGAGCGGCACCCAGAAACTGTTCCAACGCCAGGCATCGAACTCCGGATGGCCGCTGGCGCGCAGGTCGATGTCCGTGTCGCGCCCGACCAGCCGAATCAGGAACCAGATCTGCTTCTGGCCCCGGTAGTGCCCGCGCCACTCGCGACGGACCCAGTGGGTCGGCACGTCGTAGCGCAGCCACTCGCGGGTCCGTCCGATGAGCCGGACATGCTCGGGGTGCAGGCCCACTTCCTCGTGGAGTTCACGGTACATCGCCTGTTCGGGCGACTCGCCGCGCTTGATCCCGCCCTGCGGGAACTGCCACGAGTGTTCGCGAATCCGCTTGCCCCAGAAGACCTCGTTCCTCGAGTTGACCAGGATGATCCCGACGTTGGGGCGATAGCCGTCACGGTCCAGCATGGCCGCACCCCTCGATCTCTTACAATTGCCGTCGATTATATCGACCGATCACCGCGCGCAGCGCGGTTTCCCCTTCGATCGCAGGCCCGTCCGGACCCCCCCTCGATGAAAGCGTCCCGTTTCCATATCGCCACGCTCAAGGAAGCGCCGTCCGACGCCGAAGTCGTCAGCCATCGGCTGATGACGCGCGCCGGCATGATCCGCAGGCTTGCCGGCGGCATCTACAACTACATGCCGATGGGCCTGCGAGTGATCCGCAGGATCGAGGCGATCATCCGCGAGGAAATGGACCGGGCCGGCGCGATCGAGCTGCTGATGCCGGTCGTGCAGCCGGCCGAGCTGTGGATGGAATCGGGGCGATGGGAGCAGTACGGGCCGGAACTGCTGCGACTGAAGGACCGCCATGGCCGCGACTTCATCGTGCAGCCGACGTCCGAGGAAGTCGTGACCGATATCGCGCGCCACGAACTGCGCAGCTACCGCCAGTTGCCGAAGAACCTGTATCACATCCAGACCAAGTTCCGCGACGAGCGCCGCCCGCGCTTCGGCGTGATGCGCGGGCGCGAGTTCACGATGAAGGATGCCTACTCCTTCGATCGCGATCGCGAGGCGGCGCTGCTCAGCTATCGGGCGATGTTCGATGCCTACGTCGCGATCTTCGAGCGGATGGGGCTGCAGTTCCGTGCGGTGGCTGCCGACACCGGCGCGATCGGCGGCTCGGCCAGCCACGAGTTCCAGGTGATCGCCGAGACCGGCGAGGACGCGATCGCCTGCTGTCCGGGCTCCGACTTCGCGGCCAACGTCGAGCTGGCCGAGGCGTTGCCGCTGATCGATGCGAGGCTGCCGGCTTCGCAGCCGATCGAGAAGACGCCGACGCCCGGCAAGGAGCGCTGCGAAGACGTCGCCGAACTGCTCGGGCTGCCCCTCGATCGCACGGTCAAGTCGCTGGTGCTGGCCGTCGATCGCCGTGATGCGCCGTCGGCAGCCCCTGAGATCTGGCTGCTGCTGGTGCGCGGCGATCACGAACTGAACGAGGTCAAGGCCGCAAAGGTACCGGGCCTGGCCGGCTTTCGATTCGCGAGCGATGCCGAGATCCGCGAGACCTTCGGCTGCCCGCCCGGCTATCTCGGGCCGATCGGCAGTGTGCTGCCGATCCGCGTGGTCGCCGATCGCACGGTCGCGAACATGCACGACTTCGTCTGCGGCGCCAACGACGAGGGCTATCACTACACCGGCGTGAACTGGGGCCGCGACCTGCCCGAGCCGACCGTCGCCGACATCCGCAACGTGCAGGCCGGCGATCCGTCGCCGGACGGCAAGGGAGCGCTGCAGATCCAGCGCGGCATCGAGGTCGGCCACGTGTTCTACCTGGGCACCAAGTACTCGGAAGCGCTGGCCGCGACCTTCGTCGACGAAGACGGCAGTTCGAAGCCCTTCGAGATGGGCTGCTACGGCATCGGCGTCACGCGGCTGGTCGGCGCCGCGATCGAACAGAATCACGACGAGCGCGGCATCGTCTGGCCACGCGCGATCGCGCCGTTCGAAGTGGCGATCTGCCCGCTCGGCTATCGCAAGTCGCAACGCGTGCGCGAGGTCGCCGACACGCTGTACGCCGAACTGCAGGCTGCCGGTATCGACGCGATCCTCGACGATCGCGACGAACGTCCGGGCGCGATGTTCGCCGACTGGGAGCTGATCGGCGTGCCGCTGCGCATCACGATCGGCGAGCGCAGCCTGAACGAGGGCAAGCTCGAGTTGCTGCAGCGCCGCGGCATGCAGGCCAGTGCGGTGCCCGTCGGCGAAGCGCTGCCGGCCATCAGGCAGGCGCTTGCCGGCTGAGCATTGCCGCGGTCGAATCGGCGGATGCCCGCAATTCGCCACCGTTTTCTTCCGTTGCCGCTGGCTGCGGCGTGGGGGTTCGCGCTGACGCTCGTTGCCGGCGCTGCAGCCGCCGGGCCGCAGCAATACGAGCCGATGAGTGCGGCCGTACGCGCGGCGCTGGTCGCCGCCGTGCGCGACGAGACGCCCGGAGAAGCGCGTTTCGACAGCGTGATCGACAAGGTCGAGTGGCTGGCCGCGATGTCGGCACGGCTGCCGCGGCGCTGGAAACCCGATCACTACCAGCGCATGGAGTTCCTCGAGGCCGTGCGCTACGAGGCGCAGCGCGCCGGCCTCGATCCGCACCTGGTGCTCGGACTGATCGAGGTCGAGAGCGGCTTCCGGCGGTACGCGATCTCGCACGCCGGCGCACGCGGCTACATGCAGGTCATGCCGTTCTGGACCTCGGTGATCGGCGACCGCGATCCGGCCGGGCTGTTCGACATGAGGGCGAACCTGCGCTACGGCTGCGCGATCCTGCGTCACTACCTCGACATCGAGCGCGGCAACCTGTTCCGCGCGCTCGGTCGCTACAACGGCAGCCTCGGGCGCGCCGAATATCCGAACATGGTGCTGCGTGCCTGGAAACGCTGGGAAGCGCTGGCACCTGCACCTGCGCCCACCTCGCCGGGCGAATCGACCCGGATGCTGGCCGGCGAGCCGGCCCCGATCAGTCCCGTGGCCGCCGCCACTGCGGCGGACGGTCGATGACGGCCATCGTGAGCCGCGACACGCAGGTGCGCCGGCCCTGTTCGTCGCTCAGTTCGATCTGCCAGACGTGCGTCGTGCGGCCGACGTGGATCGGCGTGCAGCGCCCGTAGACCCAACCGCCGGTGGCCGGCCGCAGGTGGTTGGCGTTGACCTCGAGCCCGACCGCTGCCTTGGCCGTGCCTTCGATGCACAGGAAGGAAGCGACGCTGCCGATCGTCTCGGCGAGCGCCACCGAGGCGCCGCCGTGCAGGATTCCCATCGGCTGGAACGTTCGCTCGTCGACCGGCATCCGGGCCCGGATATAGTCGCTGCCGATTTCGATGAACTCGATGCCGACATGCCCGCCGAGCGTGCCGTCCTGGGTGCGGGTCAGCTCTTCGCAACTCAGCTTCTTCTTCCAGATCGGGTCGGACATCGCGGGGCGGCTCGGGTTCGTTGCGAGGCGGCGCGCGGCGCCGGGCAAGGCGCCATTCTATCCCCGTGGCGGACTTGCGAAATCGCCCGGCGAGGACTACAAGAAGGCTCGACAAGAACCGGAACGCTCGGGCAAGGGCGCTCGAAAAAGGAGACTCGATGAACCTGGCAACACCATTGGCCGAGCAGGCGTCGCGCCGGCTCGACCATCCGGCGATCCTCTTCGAGGGGCGCTCGATCAGCTACAAGGAACTCGATGCGCTGTCGTCGCGGCTCGCACATGCAATGAGCTCGCGCGGCATCGTGGCCGGCGACCGTGTCGCGCTGTTCCTGCCGAACGTGCCGGAGTTCGCCGTCACCTACTACGCGGCGCAGCGAATCGGTGCCGTGCCGGTCTCGATCAACGCGATCTTCCGCGCCGCCGAGGTCGAATACCTGGTCAACGATTCGGGAGCGCGCGTCGTGTTCACGATGCCGGAGCTGGCCGGTTTCGTCATACGCGAACGGTGTCCCGGCGTTGAGCACGTGATCGTCGTCGATGGTCCTTCGGCCACGCCGGCCGACGGACCCATCACCGCCTCCGCGACACCCACGGCAGCCGGCACCGAAGCACTGTCCGAGTGGATCGACGGCCAGCCCGATCGCTTCGATCCGGTCGACCGCGCGGCCGACGATCCGGCGGCACTGCTGTACTCATCGGGCACGACCGGCTTTCCGAAGGGGGTGACGCTGACACAATCGAACATTGCCAGCAACGTGGCGACCGCGGCGAAATACTCGGGCTATCGACCCGACGACCGCCTGGCCGCGTTCCTGCCGATGTTCCACGTCTACGGGCAGAACTACATCCTGAACGCGGCGATCGTCAGCGGTGCCACGGTATCGCTGTTCCGTCGCTTCGTTCCCGGCCAGGTCCTCGGGGCGATCGAGCGCGACCGGATCACGATGTTCTTCGGCGTGCCGACGATCTTCATCGGCCTGCTGTCGATGGACCTGAGCCCCTACGACCTGTCGTCGATCCGCTACGAGATGTCGGCGGCGGCCACGATGCCCGAAGAAGTCTCGCGCCGGTGGACCGAGCGCTTCGGCCGGCGCGTCTTCGAAGGCTACGGGCTGACCGAGTGTTCGCCGTTTGCCTGCTACAACGATCTGGTCGAGCACCGTTTCGGCTCGGTGGGGCGCGCCGTCGAGGGCTTCGAACTCGCGATCTTCGATGAGGAAGATCGCGAGCAGCCGCGCGGCGAATGGGGCGAGATCGTGATCCGTGGCCCGGGCGTGATGAAGGGCTACTGGAACCGGCCGGAAGACAGCGAGCGGACGCTTCGCGGCGGCTGGTTGCATTCGGGCGACATCGGCCGCATGGACGAAGACGGTTACGTCTACATCGTCGACCGCGTCAAGGACATGATCAACGTGTCCGGTTTCAAGGTCTGGCCGGCCGAGGTCGAGCAGTACCTGTACAGGATGCCGCAGGTGCAGGAGCTGGCCGTCTACGGCGTGCCGCACCCGGAGAAGGGCGAGCAGGTGGCGGTGGCGATCGTGCCGAAGGCCGGCCACGCGCTCGACGCCGAGCAGGTCATCGCCTGGTGCCGCGAATCGATCGCCGCCTACAAGGTGCCGGCGATCGTCGAGATCGTCGACGAGCTGCCGAAGAGCCCGACCGGCAAGATCCTGAAGCGGGTGCTGCGCGAGCAGGCCCGGGCTTGAGCGCAGGCCAGGACCCGAACTTCATGCCGCTGGCGCTGAACCCGACCCGCTGGCACAAGCGGCGTGATAGCCTCGCGGCGATCTGCGGTATCGCTGCGTAAAGCCAGCCGAACCGACAGGCATATCGAGGAGGAGACCATGACCCAGTTCACGCGACGCGATTTCAATCGCCTGGCCGCCGGATCGGCGATCGCCGGCTCGGCCGCTCTGGCCGCACCGGCGCTGGTGCGCGCCCAGCAGAAGAAGCTGAAAGTCGGGGTGCTGCTGCCGCGCTCCGGCACCCAGGCCTTCATCGGCCAGTCGTGCCAGCTCGGCGCCGATGTCGCGCCGGCGCTGCTGCGCGAGATGTACGGCGTCGAGCTGGAGCTGATGAACGCCGACACCGAAACCAACGTCGAAGTGGCACGCTCGCGGGCCGAGAAGCTGATCGACGACGGCGCCCAGTTGCTGGTCGGGCCCTTCGACTCGGGTGCCGCCAGCGCGATCGCCCAGGTGGCCGAGCAGCGCAGGATCCCGTTCGTGATCAACATCGCCGCCGCGCCGCAGATCACCGAGCAGGGCTACAAGTACTCGTTCCGAAACTTCCCGACCTCGGTGGACCTCGTGCGCAACGGCTTGAGCCTGTTCCGCGACCTGTTCCAGGCCACGTCGTCGGCGCCGCGCACCGCGGTGTTCATGCACGTGAACGACACCTTCGGCCTGGCCAACCGCAAGGCGATCGACGCGATCCTGCCCACGCTCGACTACCTGCCGTTCAAGGTCGTCGACACGATCTCCTATGACCCGGCGGCACGCGACCTGTCGGTCGAAGTCACGAAGGCCAAGGCCACGAACGCCGACATCATCATGCTGGTCAGCCGCCTGAACGATGCGATCCTGCTCGTGCGCGAACTGGTCAAGCAGCGCTGGTCGCCGCAAGGCATCCTGAGCCCGGGATCACCCGGCATGTACGAGGCGCAGTTCTACAAGGCGCTCGGGCCCAGGTTCTCCGAGTACTGCATCTCGAACGTGCCCTGGTACAACCCGAACGCCGAGCTGTCAAAGCGCGTCGAGGCTGCATTCGACAAGCAGTTCCCGAAGGAAAAGATGATGTTCCATGCGCTGAACGTCGGCTTCACCTTCGAGGCGATGATGATCGCCGCCGACGCTTTCCAACGCGCCGGCAGCGCCGACGGCACGGCCCTGGCCGACGCGATCCGCCAGACCAACATCACCGAACGGATGATGATCGGCGGACCGATCGGCTTCGACACCAAGGGTCAGAACACCCGGATCGCCTCGGCCTGCATCCAGAACCGCGGTGGTCAGCCGGTCGTCGTGCTGCCGGAATCGGCGGCGCAGATGAAGCCTGTGTTTCCGGTGCCGGGGTGGCAGCAGCGCGGTTGAACTTCGAGAGAATTCACCCCCCGCGGTGGACGACAGAGGCCTGGCGCGTGTCGGTGGAATTGACACGGCCGGATCCTGTCGTTCGCTGCGTACCACGTATAGCAACGGAAGATCCCGCGTTTCAATGGGTTAGCGCTGCATGGCCCGCTTGTTGCTTTATTCACCTCGACTAAGGATAACCCTTAGTTTTATAAGTGACAGCATGACAAGGGAGGTGGTAATGAGACGGGTTCTGATCGCGTTGGCCGGCTTCTTCGTCGGCATGCAGACGGCGAACGCTGCCGTCGTCTACAACTCGTGGACGTCGAACGAAGGTCACAGCGGAAATTATGTCCTGACGGTCTCGCAAGCTGCCGCCGGCGCACTCGACTTCTCGTTCACCGTCGAGCCGTGGAACGCCGAAGCCCTCGGACTGTTCGTGAACCTGGGCAATGTGGACCTGGGTTCGGTGAGCCTGTCCAGCATTGCGCCCGCCGGAAAGGTCACGCTGTTCGCGACCGACACGACCAGCAACGCTTGCGGAGCCGGCTGCAACTTGAACGGCCTGAGCGTTCCGGCCATGGCCGGCGATGACGGCGAATGGGAACTGGTATTCCGGCTCGGTACCCAGGGCTATGAAGGGATCCAGTCGTTCGGCTTTCGCGTTGCCGTCGACGGTCTCGAGCTGACCGAGTCGATGCTCGGGACGGTCGCGGTACGTGCACAGCAGCTCTGCAACGCCGGTCAGTCGCTGCCCGGTGGCAATTGCGGCGGCAGCGACAAATCCTGGGGCCTACCCGCCTTGACGCAAGAGCCGGCCCCGATCCCTGAACCCGGTATCGGCGCGCTGTTCGGTCTGGGAATCCTGGGGCTGTTGACCGGCTTGCGTCGGCGGCGCGTCTGAGCTTCCGTTGCGCGCGAGGTCCCTCGAAGTCGGGGTGACCCCCAATCAGGGCTGTTGCAAGCCACGTTCGAAAGCTATGATTCAGACAGCTCATCGCGCGGGGGCGCCCCGACATGCACGCTGGCGGCCGTCCGCTCGTCACACTGGTACTGCCTGCTTTCAACGAGGCGGGTGTGCTCGAGTCGAATGTCGAGGCCGTAATGGCCTATCTCGCCAGCCTCGAGCATGCCTACCGCTTCGAAGTACTGTTGATCAATGACGGCAGCTCCGACGATTCGGGTCCGATCGCCGAGCGTTTGCGGCGGCGCTTCCATACGCTGCGCCTGATCAATCATCCGCTGAACTTCGGTCTGGGCCAGGCGTTCAAGACCGCGTTCGCCGTTTCTCGCGGCGATTACGTGATCACCTTCGACGTCGATCTGAGCTACGCCCCCGAGCACATCGGGCTGCTGCTGGAGACGATCGTTCGCGAACGCGCCAAGGTGGTGCTCGCGTCAGCCTACATGCCGGGGGGCAAGGTCACCAACGTTCCCTGGAAGCGCCATCTGCTCAGTCGCTGGGGCAACCGTTTCCTGCGTTTCTTCGCCCGCGGCAACTTCTCGACGCTGACCTGCATGGTGCGCGCTTACGATGGTCCGTTCGTGCGCCGCCTGTTCCTGCGTTCGACCGGCATGGACATCATGCCCGAGCTCGTGCAGAAGACGATGATTCTGAACGGTCGCATCGTCGAGGTACCCGCTCACCTGGACTGGAGCAGGCAGCTCGAAGCCGGGCCGATGCGCTCGTCCAGCATGCGGGTGATGCGGCACATCGTATCGACGCTGGTATCGGGCTTCATCTTCCGCCCCTTCGTGATGCTGCTGCTGCCGGGGCTGCTGCTTTTCCTGTTCTCGATCTACGTGAACGCCTGGGTGATCTACGAGTTCGTGCACGCGTTGCCGGGCGCCGATGGACAGATGCACCTGGCCGCGCTCGTCGTCTACCGCGACCATCCACAGACATTGTTCATCGGGACGCTTTCGCTGGTTCTGTCCGTGCAGTTGATCGGAATGGGTGCGATGTCGCTGCAGAGCGCTCGCTATTTCAAGGACACCTACTACATGGGGAGCGAGCTGCGACGACAGCTCGAACGCGCAAGCCTTCATGATTCGCAGGCGATGAGCGAGCCGCGCGCTCCGGTCGAACACCCGAGGCCGCGCGCATCTCCGGTCGATGGCGAGCTGCGGTGGGAGCTCGAACGCGCGATGCCCGACGGCTCGCCGTCCGACGAGAGCCGTTGACGGCTGGGCCATCGTGACTGCACCGGTCGACGCGCAGCCCGATATCGCGGTTGTCGGCGGAGGTGTGCTGGGCATGACGCTCGCGATGCGCCTGCGCCAGCGCGGCGCCCGCGTCACGCTCCTCGAGGCGGCACCGGTGTCCGGCGGCCTGGCGGGCTCGGAGACGATCGGTGGCTACGTCTGGGACCGCTTCTACCACGTGATCCTGTTGTCGGACCTGGGCACGCGCGGGCTGATCGATGAGCTGGGTCTCGGCGACCGACTGCGCTGGGGGCGCACGCGCACCGGCTTCTTCACCGACGGACGCCTGTATTCGATGTCCAACAGCGTCGAGTTCCTGCGCTTTCCGCCGTTGAGCCTGGTCGACAAGCTCCGCCTCGGCAGCACGATCTTCGCCGCATCGCGGATCCAGGACGCCCTGCCGCTCGAGCGCGAACTGGCGGTGGACTGGCTGCAGCGCTGGTCGGGGCGCCGCGTGCTCGAGCGGATCTGGCTGCCGTTGTTGCGCAGCAAGCTCGGCGACAACTACCGGCTGGCCAGTGCCGCATTCATCTGGGCGATCATCGCCCGGATGTACGCGGCGCGCCGTACCGGGCTCAAGGAGGAGATGTTCGGATATGTCGACGGCGGCTACGCCGTCGTGCTGCAGGCGCTGGCCCGGCGCCTGGCCGAACTCGGCGTGTCGACGCTGAATTCGGCGGTGGTCGAGCGAGTCGAGGATCGCGGCGCAGGCGGCGTCGACATCCGGCTGGCCGACGGGCGCTGCCTGCGCAGTGCCAAGGCGGTGCTCACGCTGCCGACCGGGGCCGTCGCGGCCGTCTGCCCGCAGCTCGGCGCCGGCGAGCGCGAGCGGCTGCGCGGCGTCGTCTACCAGGGAATCGTCTGCGGTGCAATGCTGCTGCGCAAGCCGCTGTCGCCGTACTACGTGACCAACATCACCGACCCGGGCATCCCGTTCACCGGCATCATCGAGATGACGGCGCTCGTCGATCGCTCGCGCTTCGGCAGCCATTCGCTGGTCTATCTGCCGCGTTACCTCGCGCAGGCCGACCCGGCCTGGAACCTCGGCGACGACGATTTCCGCCGCCAGAGCATCGACGCGCTGGCCCGGATGTATGCGCATTTCGATCTTGCCGGGGTCGTGGATTTCAAGGTTTCGCGCGCCAGGCAAGTCCTGGCGATTGCCACGATCGACTACACGGCGCGAGCGATGCCGCCGCTGAAGACGTCGCTGCCGAACGTCTTTCTCGTCAATTCGGCGCAGATCGCGAGCGGAACTCTCAATGTGAACGAGACGCTCGGCGTCGTCGCAACGCAATTGCCGCGCCTGGCTGGTGCGCTCGGCATGCCATGAACGCCACGAACACCGGATCGGCCGATGGCCGCCGCCTGCTCGCCAGCGTGTCGCTGGACCTCGACAATCTGTGGTCCTACATGAAGATCCGCGGCGACGAGGGCTGGCGCTCGCGTCCTTCGTATCTCGACACGCTCGTTCCCTATGTGCTCGAGCTGCTGGACCGCGAGCGCTTGCGGATCACCTTCTTCGTGGTCGGCGCCGATGCGGCGCAGGCGGGCAACCATGCGCCGCTCCGTGCACTGGCACAGGCCGGCCATGAGCTGGGCAATCATTCGTTCGAGCACGAGCCCTGGCTGCATCTGTACGACAGCGATGCACTGGAGCGCGAAATCCGGCTCGCCGACGAGGCGATCGAATCGGCCTGCGGCGTTCGCCCGGCCGGCTTCCGCGGTCCCGGATTCAGCTGGTGTCCGGAGCTTCTGGACATCCTCGAGCGGCGCGGTCACGGCTTCGATGCGTCGACGCTGCCGACCTGGCTGGGGCCGCTGGCGCGCACATACTATTTCTGGACCGCCGGCCTGGACAAGGCCGAGCGAGAACGTCGCAAGGGCCTGTTCGGCAGCTTCGCCGACGGCCTGCGCCCGAACGAGCCCTACTACTGGCAACTGCCGGAAGGCCGCCGGCTGCTCGAGATCCCGGTGACCACGATCCCGCTGCTGCGCACGCCGTTCCACTTCAGCTACCTGGCCTATCTGGCGCGCTTTTCCGAAGCGCTGATGATCGCGTACCTGCGCACTGCCGTCACCGCCTGCAGGCTGACCGGTACCGAGCCCAGCTTTCTGCTGCACCCTCTCGACGTGATCGGTGGCGACCAGGCGCCCGCGCTGGCCTTCTTTCCGGGCATGGACATGTCGAGCGCCGAAAAAACCCGGCTGCTGCGACGCGTGCTGCGCGAGCTCGGCCGGCACTTCGATCTCGTGACGATGGGCACGCACGCCGCCCGCGTGCACGCTCGAACCGGCGTGCCGACCAAGGCGCCCCCCGCGGGCGCCACGCGTGTCCAGGCCTGAACGATGTGTGGCCTCGTTGCCGTGCTGCAGCCGGGCCGCGAGCCCGACCGGGCGCTTCTCGCGCGGATGGCCACTGCGATCGCCCATCGCGGACCGGACGACGAAGGCCAGTTCGTGGCCGAGGGCATCGGCATGCACCACCGCCGGCTGTCGATCATCGACATCGCCGGCGGACACCAGCCGATGTCTGCCGATGGCGTGGTCGTCGTGTTCAACGGAGAGATCTACAACTACCTCGAACTGCGCCGGGAACTGCAGGCGCTCGGTCATGTCTTCACGAGCCGGTCGGATACCGAGGTGTTGCTGCGCATGTACCTGCAGCATGGACCGCAGTGTCTCGCGCGGCTCGATGGCATGTTCGCGCTGGTGCTGTACGACGCGCGGCAGCGGGTCTGCATCGCAGCGCGCGACCCGTTCGGCATCAAGCCGCTGTACTGGTGGAGCGGACGCGGACGCATCGCGTTCGCTTCCGAGATCAAGGCGCTGCTGCGCGATCCGGCAGTCATGCGCGACGTCGACCCGGTCGCGCTCGAAGACTATCTCGGCCTGCAATACGTGCTTGGCGAGCGCACCTTGTTCGCCGGCATCCGCAAGCTGCAGCCGGCGCATTACCAGGTCATCGATGTCGACACGCTGGCGGTACGCAGCGTGCGCTACTGGCAGGCCGACTACTGCGAGGTCGGCGCAACCGACGCCGACCGCGCTGCCGAAGAGGTCAGGGCACTGCTCGACGGCAGCGTGATGCGGCAGATGCGCAGCGACGTCCCGGTCGGCGCCTATCTGAGCGGGGGCCTCGATTCGAGCCTGGTCTGCGCGCTGGCCGTTGGCCATGCGGGCTCGGCGTTTCGCAGCTTCACTGGCGCATTCCGGGAAGGCCCATCGTTCGACGAAAGCGGGCATGCGATGACGCTCGCCCGCCACGTCGGCGCGAAGCCCGATCTGCTGTGGATCAATGAGGCCGACTGGATCGAACAGATGCCACGGCTCGCCTGGCAGATGGATGAACCGGCAGCAGGACCGGGCCTGTTTCCGCAGTACATGGTCTCGCGCGCGGCCGCCGGCAAGGTCAAGGTCTGCCTGGGCGGGCAGGGCGGTGACGAAATCTTCGGTGGCTATGCGCGCTACCTGATCGGCACGCTCGAGCAGGCGCTCCTCGACGCGATGGCCGGCCGCGCGCCGCCGCCTGGAGGGTTGACGCTCGGCGAGCTCGAGCGCGGTCTCGGCACGCTGGGCCCCTACCTGCCGTTGCTGCGCCGAAGCTGGGCGCGTGGCATCGATGCGCCGGCCCACCTGCGCTATTTTCGTCTGATCGATCGCAGCGACGCGGCCGAGCAGCTATTGTCGCCATCGCTGCGGGAGCGGCTCGCGCATTCCCCGCTGCCCGAGCGCTTCGAGCAGCTGTTCCGGCAGGCCGGCGATTGCAGCTACCTGAAGCGGATGCTGCATGCCGATCTGGCCTCCAGCCTGCCGGCGCTGCTGCAGGTCGAGGACCGGGTCAGCATGGCGGTGTCGCTCGAATCGCGCGTGCCGCTGCTCAACGTGGAACTGGTCGAGGCGGTCGCGCGCCTGCCCGACTCGGTGCTGTTGGCCGGCGGCCAGCTGAAGGCACTGATGCGGCGGGTGGCCGCGCCGTTGCTGCCGGCGTCGATCCTGAACCGCAGCGACAAGATGGGCTTTCCGGTGCCGCTGCAGCACTGGGCGCGCGGCGCCTCGCGCGACTTCGTGCGCGACGTGCTGCTGTGCCGGCGGGCACGCGAGCGCGGGATCTTCGATCCGGGCGCCATCGAAAGACTGATCGACAACGAGGCCGAATTCGGGCGAGCGATGTGGGGGGCGCTGCAGCTCGAGCTCTGGCACCAGACGATGATCGATCCGGCCACCATTTGAGAACAGCCCCCGGAGAGGATGGGAGATGGCGGAGGAATTCTTTGCACACGAGAGCGTCGTCATCGATACGCCGTGCAGGATCGGCGCCGGTACGCGGATCTGGCACTTCAGCCACATCATGCGCGACTGCTCGATCGGTGAAGGCTGCAATCTGGGGCAGAACGTCGTCGTGTCGCCTGGCTGCGTGATCGGCAACGGCGTCAAGATCCAGAACAACGTCTCCGTGTATACCGGCGTCACGCTCGAGGACGACGTGTTCTGCGGCCCGTCGATGGTTTTCACCAATGTGATCAATCCGCGCAGCCATGTCGAGCGCAAGCATGAATACCGGCCGACGGTGGTGCGGCGCGGCGCCACCATCGGCGCCAACGCGACCATCGTCTGCGGCGTCACGCTGGGGCGCTATTGCTTCGTCGGGGCCGGTGCCGTGGTTACGCGCGACGTGCCCGACCACGCGCTCGTCGTCGGCAACCCGGCGCGCCAGCGCGGCTGGGTCTGCGTCTGCGGCGAAGGGCTGGAGCTGGCCGCGAAAGCGGCCGAAGGCGCAGGCACGAGCTGTGCCGCCTGCGGTGCATCGTACCGACTGTACGGCGCGGCGTTGCGCGCGAACCAGGAAACCATGCGAGCCGACAAGCCATGACGATCGACACCCGTTCGGACGGTGCCTGCGCAGCCGTCCCGCTGCTCGACCTGAAAGCGCAGTTCGCGTCGCTGCGCACCGACATCATGGCCGCGATCGAGGGCGTGTGCGACCGGCAGCAGTTCATCCTCGGACCCGAGGTCACCGCGCTCGAAGACGCGGTTGCCCGGTACGGTCAGTGTGTGCACGGGATTGGCGTGTCATCGGGTACCGATGCGCTGCTGCTCGCGCTGATGGCGCTGGGCGTCGGCCCCGGCGACGCCGTGCTGACGACTCCGTACAGCTTCTTCGCGACGGCCGGCACGATCGCCCGCGTCGGCGCCCGACCGATCTTCTGCGACATCGATCCGGCCAGTTACAACCTGTCGCCGGCAGCGCTGGAGGCCTGGATCGAAACGGGATGCGACCGCGACGGTGACGCCTTGATCGAGCGGCGCAGCGGCGCGCGCGTGCGCGCGATCCTGCCGGTGCATCTGTTCGGGAAGTGTGCCGACATGGAGCCGATCCAGGCGCTGGCCGCCCGCCATTCGCTGCCGGTGATCGAGGACGCCGCGCAGGCGATCGGCGCCGAGGCGGCCGATGGCCGGCGCGCGGGCAGCATGGGGGCGATCGGCTGCCTGTCGTTCTTCCCGAGCAAGAACCTCGGCGCCTTCGGCGATGCCGGCATGTGCACCACGCAGGACCCGGTGCTCGCCGAAAAGATGCGCGTGCTGCGCGTGCACGGCGGCAAGCCCAAATACCATCATTCGCTGATCGGCGCGAACTTCCGGCTCGACGAACTGCAGGCGGCGGTGTTGCGGATCAAGTTTCGGCATCTCGACGACTGGACTGCCGCGCGCCAGCGCAATGCGGCGCACTATCGAGAGGCCTTTGCGCGCAGCGGCCTGGCGCAGACGATCGGAGTGCCCGACGAACCGGCGGCCGGTCGACACGTCTACAACCAGTTCGTCATCCGCGCGCCGCGACGCGACGAACTGCGCAGCTTCCTGGCCGAGCGCGCGATCGGCACCGAGATCTACTACCCGGTGCCGCTACACCTTCAGCCGTGCTTCGCCTATCTCGGTTATCGCGAGCGCGATTGTCCGGAGGCCGAAGCCGCAGCGGGCGAGTCGCTGGCACTGCCGATCTATCCCGAATTGCGCGTCGATCAGCTCGAGCAGGTGGTGGCTGCGATCGCGCACTTCTACGGCTGACCGCCGTGCGCGTGCTGCAGGTCGTCGGTGCGCGACCGCAGTTCGTCAAGCTGGCACCCGTGTCGCGCGCTCTGGCGGCGGCCGCACGCGAAGGCGGCATGCCGTGCGAGGAGCTCGTGCTGCACACCGGCCAGCACTACGACGACGACATGTCGGCGCATTTCTTCGAGGAACTGGATCTGCCGCGCCCCGCGGTCAATCTGGGCGCGGGTTCGGGCTCCCACGGCGAGCAGACCGGCAGGATGCTGGCCGGCATCGAGCGGGTCCTGCTGGAGCTGCAACCCGACGTCGTCGTCGTTTACGGCGACACCAACTCGACGCTGGCAGGCGCGCTGGCGGCGGTCAAGGTCGGCACGCCGGTCGCCCACGTCGAGGCCGGGCTGCGCAGCGGCAATCGACGGATGCCCGAAGAGATCAACCGGATCGCCACCGATCACGTCTGCGATCTGCTGTTCGCACCTACCGAAGCGGCCGTCGCAAACCTGCGGCGCGAGGGCCTCGCGACCCGCACGCAGTGGGTCGGCGACGTGATGGCCGATGCGGTGCTGCACGGAGTGATCGCTGCGCGCGAACTCGGCCACGCGCTCGACCGTTTCGCCGTGCGCGGGCGGCGCTTCGCGCTGGCCACGCTGCACCGGGCCGCCAGCACGACGACACAGGCGCTGCCGAAGCTGCTCGATACGCTCGAGCAGGCCGCAGGGCGCTTCGACGCGATGATCGTGCCGCTGCACCCGCGCACGCGGGCCGCGATCGCCAGGCACCGTGGCCACTGGCGGCCGGATCCTCGCGTCGTCACCTGCGAGCCGCTCGGCCATCGCGATCTGCTGCAGTTGCTCGATGCGGCCGCGATGGTGCTGACCGATTCGGGCGGCCTGCAGAAAGAGGCGTTCCTGCTCGGCACCCCGTGCGTGACGCTGCGCGGCGAGACCGAGTGGGTCGAGAGCGTGGATGCCGGCGGCAACAGGCTTGCCGGCATCGAGGCGGCGGCGGTACTCGCGGCCGTCGACGGGCTGATGTCGGCGGCCCCCCCAAAACAGGTGCTGGCCGATCGTGCGGCAGCGTGCTACGGTTTCGGAAAAGCTGCGGCACGAATCGCCGCTGCGCTGCCCGGGGCGATGTTGCCGGGCGCTGACAGGCGGGGGGCACCATGACAGACTCTGCATCGGATTCGAGGTTTCCGGTCGGCGTTGCATTGGCTGGAATCGGTGCCTGGGGCAGAAATCTCGCGCGCAACTATGCGCAACTGCCCGGTGCTGCGCTGCGGCGAATCTGCGATACCGACCCGGTCCGCCTTCACGAAGCCGAGGCCAACTACCCGGGCGTCATCTGCAGCAGTGACTACACCGCGGTCCTGGCTGACCCGGAGATCGATGCGATCGTCATCGCGTCGAGCGCATCGGCCCATTTCGCGCTGGCACGCGAGGCGCTGATCGCCGGCAAGGACGTCTATGTCGAGAAGCCGCTGACGCTCAACGTCCAGGACGGTGCCGAACTGGTTCGCCTGGCCGACGAGCGCTCGCGGATCCTGATGGTCGGGCACCTGCTGATCCATCATCCGGTGATCCTGAAGCTGCGCGAACTGATCGATGCGGGCGAACTCGGCCGGGTGCTCTACATCTACAGCCAGCGCCTGAATCTCGGTACGGTGCGTGAAGACGAGAACGCGCTGTGGAGTCTCGCGCCGCACGACATTTCATCGATCCTTTTCCTGCTCGGCCAGGAGCCGACCGACGTCGCCGCGCGCGGCCAGTGTTTCGTACACCGCGGAATCGAAGACGTCGTCTTCATGACGATGGGCTTCAGCAACCGGGCGCTTGCGCACGTTCACGTCAGCTGGCTGGACCCGCACAAGACACGCAGGATCACCGTGGTGGGCAGCCGCAAGATGGCGGTGTTCGACGACAGCGAAGGCACCGAAAAGCTGCGCATCTACGACAAGGGCGCGAACATCGGCGCCGACTACGACACCTTCGCGGAATCGGTCGGCCTGCGCTTCGGCGATATCGTGATCCCGTATTTCCGTACGGCCGAGCCGCTGCGCCTCGAGTGCCTGCACTTCATCGACTGCGTGCGCACCCGCAAGCAGCCGATCACCGATGGTCGAGCAGGGCTGCAGGTCGTACAGGTGCTCGATGCAGCACAGCGTTCGCTGAGCTCGAACGGCAGGCCCCTGCCGCTTGCGCTCGGCGAATCGAGCCTGCACAGCGGCGCCACTGCCTGAGCCTCTCAGCGTCGCCGCTGGAACTCCCGACCGACTCTCGCGCGGAGCATTCATGCCTCTCGAATTCGAAACCGCCGCTCGTTTCGACTGGAGGCTGAAGAAGATCGCGGTCGTCGGTCCAGGCATCGTCGGCATGCCGATGGCGGCGCTGCTCGCGCACGCCCGGATTCGCGAGGGTTCGGCCGAGCCCGCCCGCGTCGTCGTCGTACAGCGCGATTCGCCGACCTCGGGCTGGAAGGTCGCGGCGATCAACGACGGGCGTTCGGTCATCGGCGGCGTCGAGCCGGGCCTCGACGAGATCGTTCGTGAATCGGTGGCGGCCGGCGTGCTCAGCGCGACCCACGACTACATGGACGTTGCCGACGCGGACATGGTGCTCGTCAGCGTGCAGACAGACAAGAAAGGGCTCGCACCCGACTACCGCCCGCTTTTCGAGGCGCTCGAGTTGCTGGCGAAGGCGCTCGCGCGCAAGCCCGCAGGCAAC
>CALLYQ010000510.1 GCA_937858875.1 uncultured Lautropia sp.
GCCAGCGCCTGACCGTCGGGCCGCTTCGCGAGCTCGGCGCCGAGCCAGTCGGGCAGGCTGAAGCGGACCTCGAAAGGCAGCAAGGCCGGATCGATATCGCGCGCACGCCGCAGCCAGTCGGGCGGCGAATCGGGCGCCGAGCCGTCGATGCGCGCCGGCAGCCCGCGACGAATCCGCGAGACGGCAACGAGCCGCGCAGCCAGCGGCCCGCTGCCGCCCTGCGCGAGGTGCGCGTACAGCCGGCGGTTGCGCAGCACGTCGAAGATCGTCTCGGCGACCTGCGCACGATCGCGCCGGCCCATCTCGGGATGCTGGCGAAAGAACGCGCGCAGCAAGACGTCGGCCGGCCCGTCCAGCGGCAGCACGGCTTCGAGCGCGCGCACGTCGACCGGCGCACGGGCTGCGGCACCGGAGCGATTCGCCGGGCCTGCCCGTTTCCCGCCCGCTCGTTTCCCACCGGCCCGCTGCCCGCCCGGCATTTCCGGCCCTGCAGCGGCACGCGCCCCGCCTGGTCCGTTGCGGCCCCGCTGCTTGCCGCCGCCGCCCCCACCGTGGGCACCGTGCCCCGACCGATCCCCCTGCACGGACCGCCCGGTCCGCTTCGCGCGCTCGCTCACCGCCGCCCCCTCACCCGATTCCTCCGATCAGCCTCGGTTCCGGCGCCCCGCAGCCGCTTCCCGGCAGCAGCACGACGCGGCCGCCTTCCACCCTCAATCGATTCTCGACGAACCAGCGCACGGCCATCGGATAAAGCCGGTGCTCGAGTTCGAGCACGCGCTCTGCAAGCGTGTCCTCGGTGTCCGCGTCGCGCACGGCCAGTATCGCCTGGGCCACCACCGGCCCGGCGTCGACCTCGGTGCCGACGAAATGCACGGTCGCTCCGTGCACGCGCACGCCGGCCGCCAGCGCCCGACGATGCGTGTCGAGCCCCGGAAAGGCCGGCAGCAGCGACGGGTGGATGTTCAGCAGACGGCCCTCGTAGCGGCGCACGAACGCGTCGCTCAGGATCCGCATGAAGCCTGCGAGCACGACGAGATCGGGCGCTTCGGCATCGATCGCGCGGGCCAGCGCCGCGTCGAAGGCTTCGCGCCCGTCGTGGCGCCGGTGATCGACGACCCGCACCGGCAAGCCGAGCGCCTCGGCCACGGCCAAGCCTTCGGCCCCGGGACGGTTGCCGATCACGGCGACGATCCGTGCCGGCCAAGCCTCGGCGGCGCAGGCCCGGGCGATCGCCGTCATGTTGGATCCGCGCCCGGAGATCAGGACGACGATCTTCTTCATCGGAGGATTTTAGTTCACCGCCATCGGCCCCGGCCCCGGCCCCGACGGCCCGGTCCTATAATTCAAGGTTTTGCACGTCCTGCCAGCGCCAGACGCGCCACGCACGGCCCAGCCCGAACCCGCCTCGATGGAAGTCTTCCGACGCCTGCCTCCGCCTGAATCGCGGCGCCCCTGTGCGCTGACGGTCGGCAATTTCGACGGCGTCCATGCCGGGCATCGGCAGATGATCGCGCAGCTCGCCGAAGCCGCGCGCGTGAGGGGGCTTGCGGTCTGCGTGCTGACCTTCGAGCCTCATCCGCGCGAATGGTTCGCCGCGAACCCGCGCCCAGGCGTGCCGCCGGTCACGCCGCCGGCACGCATCAGCACGACGCGCGACAAGCTCGAGGCGCTGGCCGACTGCGGCGTCGATCGCGTCTGCATCGCCCGTTTCGACGCCGCACTCGCCGCGCTGCCCGCCGAGGACTTCATCGACCGGATCATCGTCGACGGGCTGCGTGCCGCTTACCTGATGGTCGGCGACGATTTCCGCTTCGGTGCCCGGCGGCGGGGCGACTTCGAGATGCTGGCCGAAGCGGCGGCGCGCGGCGCCTTCGAACTGGCCCGGCTGCCGACCGTCGAGCGCGAGGGCACGCGCGTGTCGAGCTCGGCGGTGCGCGACGCGCTGGCCGCCGGCGACTTCGAGCGCACGCAGCGCCTGCTCGGGCGGCCATACACGATCAGCGGACGCGTGATCCACGGACGCAAGCTGGGGCGCAACCTCGGCTTCCCGACCTTGAACCTGCCGCTGCACTTCGCGCGAGCGGCGCTGCAGGGTGTCTTCGTCGTGCAGGTTCATGGGCTGGGCGCGCAAGCATTGCCCGGCGTCGCGAGCCTGGGAACCCGCCCTGCCGTCGAGCGTAACGGCCGGCTGCTGCTCGAGGTGCACCTGTTCGACTTCGCCCGCGACATCTACGGCGAGCGCGTGCGCGTCGAGTTCCTGCACAAGCTGCGCGACGAAACCGATTTCGCTTCGCTCGACGCGCTCAGCGCCCAGATCCAGGCCGATGCGCAACAGGCGCGCGCCTGGCTCGCGAACCATCGTCCGACCGCCGCCTGATCCGGCGCACCGTCTCCTCCAGAGTACAGACCCCATGTCCGAAGGCAAATCCGCCCCGGCCGCGAAGGCCGCCTCGTACCGCGACACGCTGAACCTGCCGGACACGCCGTTTCCGATGCGCGGCGATCTGGCGAAGCGCGAGCCGCAGTGGACACGCCAGTGGCAGGAGAAAGGCGTCTACAAGGCGATCCGCAGGGCCTCGCTGGGCCGGCCGGTCTGGGTGCTGCACGACGGCCCGCCCTACGCCAACGGCGACATCCACATCGGCCACGCCGTCAACAAGATCCTGAAGGACATCATCGTCAAGAGCCGCAACATGGCCGGGCTCGACGCGCGCTACGTGCCGGGCTGGGACTGCCACGGCATGCCGATCGAGATCCAGATCGAGAAGAAATACGGCAAGAACCTGCCGGCCGACGAGATCCAGGCGAAATCGCGCGCCTACGCCACCGAGCAGATCGCCCGCCAGATGAAGGACTTCATCCGGCTCGGCGTGCTCGGCCAGTGGGACGATCCGTACAAGACGATGGCGCCCGGGAACGAAGCCGACGAGCTGCGCGCGCTCGGCACGATCATGAGCAAGGGCTACGTGTTCCGCGGCCTGAAGCCGGTCAACTGGTGCTTCGACTGCGGTTCGGCGCTGGCCGAAGCCGAGGTCGAGTACGCCGATCGCACCGACCCGTCGATCGACGTCGGCTTCCCCTTCGTCGATGCCGAGCTGCCCAGGCTCGCCGCCGCGTTCGGTCTGCCCGAGCTGCCGCTGGCGCGCGGCTACGCGGTGATCTGGACGACGACGCCCTGGACGATTCCGTCGAACCAGGCGCTGAATCTGCACCCCGACGTCGACTACGCGCTGGTGCGCGTGGCCGACTGGCTCGGCGAGCCGGCGCTGCTGATCGTGGCAAGCGAACTCGTCGAAGCCTGCCTGAAGCGCTGGGGCCTGGACGGCGAAGGCCGCAGCGAGGTGCTGGCACGTTGCGAGGGCAAGGCACTCGAGGGCATCGCGTTCCGCCATCCGTTCGCCGACCGGCTGTCGCCGATCTACCTCGGTGACTACGTGACGCTCGATTCCGGCACCGGGCTCGTGCACTCGGCGCCCGCCTACGGTGTCGAGGACTTCCACTCGTGCAAGGAGCACGGGATGGCCGACGAAGACATCCTGCAGCCGGTGCTCGGCGACGGCCGCTTCGCAAGCTGGTTGCCCGACTTCGCAGGGCTGACGATCTGGGAGGCCAATCCGAAGATCGTCGAGCACATCCGCGCGCACGGCTGCCTGCTCTCGGCCAGTCAGGAATCGCACAGCTACATGCACTGCTGGCGCCACAAGACGCCGATCATCTACCGCGCATCGAGCCAGTGGTTCGCCGGCATGGACCTGGTTCCGGTCGGCGGCGGTGAAACGCTGCGCGAGACCGCGCTGCGCGGCGTCGAGGCCACCCGCTTCTATCCGGCCTGGGGCAAGGCGCGGCTCTACGGGATGATCGCGAACCGTCCCGACTGGACGCTGTCGCGCCAGCGCCAGTGGGGCGTGCCGATGGCTTTCTTCGTGCACAGGGAGACCGGCGATCTGCACCCGCGTACGCCCGAACTGCTCGAGCAGGTCGCGCAGCGCATCGAGCGCGACGGCATCGAAGCCTGGCAGCGGCTCGACCCGAAGGAACTGCTCGGCGACGAAGCCGCGCTCTACGAGAAGAATCGCGACACGCTCGACGTCTGGTTCGACTCGGGCACCACGCACCAGACGGTGCTGCGCGGCTCGCACGCCGACCAGTCGACCTTTCCGGCCGACATGTACCTCGAAGGTAGCGACCAGCATCGCGGCTGGTTCCATTCGTCGCTGCTGACCTCGTCGATGATGAACGGCGAGCCGCCGTACCGCGCGCTGCTGACGCACGGCTTCGTCGTCGACGGCCAGGGCATGAAGATGTCGAAGTCGCGCGGCAACGTCGTCGCGCCGCAGAAGGTGTCCGACACGCTGGGCGCCGAGATCCTGCGGCTGTGGGTCGCGGCCACCGACTACTCGGGAGAACTGTCGATTTCCGACGAGATCCTGAAACGCGTCGTCGAGGCCTATCGGCGCATCCGCAACACGCTGCGCTTCCTGCTGGCCAACGTGTCCGATTTCGATCCGCAGCGCGACGCGGTGCCGCTGGAACGGATGTTCGAGATCGACCGCTACGCGCTGGCGATGACGGCTGCCTGGCAGGCGGCGGTCGAGCAGGACTACGAACGCTTCGAGTTCCACCCGGCGGTCGCGAAGCTGCAGACCTTCTGCTCGGAAGACCTGGGCGCGTTCTATCTCGATATCCTGAAGGACCGCCTGTACACGACCGCCGCCGATTCCGAAGCACGCCGCTCGGCGCAGACCGCGCTGCACGCGATCACCGACGCGCTGCTGCGCCTGATGGCGCCGATCCTGTCGTTCACCGCCGAGGAGGCCTGGCCGCTGTTCGCGCCGGCACTGCATCGCGAACAGGGCGAAACGATCTTCACGCAGACCTGGCACGCGTTCGATGCGCAGCCCGACTCCCAGGCATTGCTGGGCAAGTGGGCGACGCTGCGCGCACTGCGCGCCGAAGTGATGCGCCGGCTCGAGGACGTGCGCAGCGCCGGCGGCATCGGTTCGTCGCTGCAGGCCGACGTCACGCTGCGACTGCACGGCGAGCAGTACGACGCGGCCGAGTCGCTCGGCGAAGACCTGCGCTTCGTGCTGATCGTTTCGAAGGTGCGGCTGGAGCGCGTCAACACGGCCGCGGACACGGCGATCGTCGTCGAGCCGAGTCCGCACCAGAAATGCGAGCGCTGCTGGCACTGGCGAGAAGACGTCGGCACAAACGCCGAACATCCGACGCTCTGCGGACGCTGCGACGAGAACCTGTTCGGCGCCGGCGAAGCGCGCGAGTTCGCCTGATGAGCAGCGCCGGCAGCGCACCCACCGATGACACGAGGGCGCCGGGCACGGTCGCCGGCCCGGCACCTTACCTGGCGCTCGCCGCGCTTCTTGTCGTGCTCGACCAGTTGACCAAATGGATCGCGGTCAGTGCGCTCGAATTCGGACAGCGGGTCCCCGTGATCCCGGGTTTCTTCGACTTCACGCTGGTCTACAACCGCGGTGCCGCGTTCAGCTTCCTGGCCGGTGCCGACGGCTGGCAGCGCTGGTTCTTCACGGTCGTGGCGCTGGTCGCGTCGGGCGTCATCGTCTGGCTGCTGCACCGGCATCGCGGCCAGCGGCTGTTCTCGTTCTCGCTGGCGCTGATCCTCGGCGGCGCGATCGGCAACGTCATCGACCGCGTGCTGCACGGCCAGGTCACCGACTTCGTGCTGCTGTACTGGCAAGGCTGGCACTGGCCGGCGTTCAACGTCGCCGACATGGGGATCACGATCGGCGCGGTGCTTCTGGTGCTCGACGAACTGTTTCGGATGCGGCGGGCGAAGACGGCGTAGGACGCACGAAGCGCCCGAACAGCGATCAGGCGGCCTTCTGGCTGGATCAGGCGGCGCTTCGACCGGCTGCCTGGCCGCGGATGCGGCGCGCCGGTGTCGCCTGCATCGCCTCGACCACTCGCCTGGCCCGCAGGCGGCCAAGCCCGCGCGCGAATCGCCGCCAGCGTCTCAGCACCAGCCCGCAATGCCAGGCGTCCTCGAGGATCCATGCCGCAGGCAGGCCCGGCCGCGCGCGCCCCAGCGCGACGACGCGCGCGTGCCAGCAACGATGGAAGGCTTCGAAATCGCCGCGCAGCGCCTTGCCGGGTATCGCCGAGCGCAAGGCTGCAAGCCGATCGGAGCGGTCGCGTCGAACGACGGTGACGCTGACCTGCGCCTGCAGCACCTGCAGCGGATTGCGCTGCGCGACGCCCGGCGGCGGCAGCAAGAGCATCGGCAGCGACGCGGATTCGACGTCATCGAGCGGCTGCACGAAGGACGACAGCACCGCGATGCGCGCCCATTGCGCAGCGTCCAGGCCGGCCACCGTGCCGACGGATTCCGCCTGCTTCATGAACTGCAGCGCGTCGCGAAAGCCGTAGTCGCACTTGACCTGGTTGGCCAGGGTGCTCATCACCGCCAGGTTGCCGGCCGCGTAGTCCCCATCGTTGGCGATCCGGTCGACCGACCAGTCGCTCGGCAACTGGCACGAGTGGGTGAGCTCGCGTCGAAGGATCGGACAGTACGGAACGTCGATCGTCTCGAGATAGTCCGGCGTGATGCCGTGCAGCTCGAAAGTGCGCCTGCGTTCCAGCGCGCCCAGTCGAAGTTGCAGCCACTTGCGCACGAAACGCCCGGGCGCCGGCGCGCGATCGCCGAACAGGACCTGGCCGGCACGATAGCCGCGATCGAGCCCGGAGCCTTCGGCGATCCGGTCGACCGGAGGGGCGATTCCATGACGCGCGTAGTCCCAGCCGAGCTCGAACTCCGGGTCGGCCTGCGCTTGCGCCACGCCCTCGCACGCGGCCGCCTGCATCGCAGGCTCGTCGATGTCGTGCATGTCCACTGCGCCCCCTCCGGAATGCGGCCCGCAAGCCGGACATTCGTCGGGATTCTGTCGGCGGTCGGCATCGGCCGGCGAGCCACGGCCGATCGACGGGGCGTCGGCGCAGGATCAGTGGTGCTCCGACAGCCTCCTAAAGCCCTCCTAGAGCCTGTGCCGCGCATGCCACTGCGCCAGCGACTCGTCGGGATAGGCGTCGAAGCGCTCGTCGCCCGGACGCAGCTCGGGCTCCACCCAGTTCGCCTTCGAACCGAGCATGATGTGCACGCGCTGCGGCGGCACCGGCAGCGGCGTATCGATCGCCGACGCATGCGGATGCACGAGTTCAGGCCAGGTCGGATCCCACAGCCACAGCGCACTGCCGCAGTGGCGGCAGAAACTGCGCTCTCCGGTGCTCAGGCTGCCGTCGACGAGCCGCGCGCGATAGACAGACAGTGCCGCCTCGCCCTCGACGCGC
>CALLYQ010000511.1 GCA_937858875.1 uncultured Lautropia sp.
CCTGGCGCACGATCGCCCCATCCGGATCGACGTGAAGCGCTTCGCCGGCCGCCGCGCGCTCGGCGACCCGCTCGCGATGGCCGCCGCGGCGGCAGACGCCTGCGGCCGGGCCCGCATGCTCGAAGCGCGAATCCGGATCGAGAGGTTCGACGACGACGAGGCCGGCCTGCACCGCGATGCGCTCGAGCGTGAACTGCGCGCTGCCCTGAACGGCAACGAACTCGATGTCCACTTCCAGCCGCAGATCGAGCTGGCGAGCCGGCGATGCGTCGCCGTCGAGGCGCTGATCCGATGGACGCGGCGCGACGGCACTTCGGTCAGCCCGGCGCTGGTCGCCTCGCTGTGCCAGGAGCGCGGAATGATGGACCAGCTCACGCAGTACGTGCTCAACAACGCGCTGCGCAACCAGCGGCAATGGGCCTCGCAGGGCGTCGACGTGGCGGTGTCGATCAATCTGTCGGCTGCGGCGGTCTCCGACGGCCGCTTTCCGCTGCTGGTCGCGCACGCGCTGTCGACCTGGCGCGTGCCGGGCGAGCGTCTGACCTTCGAACTGACCGAAGCCTCGATCCTGCGCAACGAGCACGCCGCGATCGAACTGATGAAGCGCCTGCACGAACTGGGCTGCCAGCTCGCCCTCGACGACTTCGGCACCGGCTACTCGTCGTTCTCGTGGCTGCGGCGCTTTCCGATCGACGAACTGAAGATCGACCGCAGCTTCGTGCACGAACTCGACGGCGCCGGCCAGATCGGCACGCAGGGCGACGATCGCAGCGTGCGGGCGCTGATCGACATGGCCCACCTGTCCGGTATCCGCGCACTGGCCGAGGGTGTCGAAACCGCCGTGGCCCAGCGTGCACTCGTCGCCGCCGGCTGCGACCGTGCGCAAGGCTTCCGATTCGCACCGGGAATGCCGGCGCAGGCATTCGTCGACTGGCAGCGACGCCAGGACGAGTCGGTGTTGCTCACCGGCAGCGAAGCAGCCGCGATTCCGTGACGATCGCCGCCAGCCGGCGATCGTGGGCCTCGGGCTGCAGCCGCGCCTCGCAGGCATCGTAGGCGGCTCCGGCCGCTGGCACCGTCAACGCCGCCAGCGTGCGATCGTAGTAACCGCCGCCGTAACCGAGCCGCCAGCCGCGCAGATCGAAGCCCAGGCAAGGCGCGACCACGACTGTGGGCACCACCGGCTCGAAGGGCTCGGGCACGCTGACCTTGTACTGCTGCTCGATCATCGCGACGCCGGGCCGCCAGCGACCGAAGACCAATGGCGCCCCGGCTGCTGTCACGCGCGGCAGCGCGATCGTCCATCCGAGGCGCCCCAGCGCCTCGAATTCGCCGCGCAGGTCGGGCTCGCCCGACAGTGGCCACCACAGCGCCAGCACGCCCGGATCGAGATCGGCCAGCCATTCGCACAGGCGCCTCGCGATCGCCGCGTCGGCCTGCTGCCGGTAGGCTTGCGGAATCGCCTTCCGGAGCTCCAGCAGGCGGCTGCGCAGGGCCTGCCGACCGGCGGGTCCCGCCGCCGGAGCACCGGCCACAGAGGTGTCCGAAGACGTCGATGCGCGTGGTATGCTGGATCGCAAGTCCGTGATTTTCCGAGAAAAAGCTGCAATGAGAAAACGGATCGCGCTGCTTGCGATTGTAAGCACGTTGACTGGCGGATTTCTCGTCTCCCTCTCCCCCGAATCGGCTGCGCGGCCACAGGCGCTGTCGAAGGCACCGGCACAGGTCAACCCCGATCGATTGCTCGACGAAGCGCTGGCTCAGGCCCGGCAGGCCTTCGTCCGCAAGGACACCGCGCGCTTCGAAGTCGCCGCCGTGGCGGCCCGCAATCATCCGCTGGCCGAGTACCTCGATTTCTGGCGCCTGCGCATGCGCCTGCACGAGGACAGCTCCGAGGCGGGCACCGGCCTCGTCGATCGCGAGGCCCGCGAGTTCCTCGCTGCTCACCCGGACACCGTTGCCGGCGACCTGCTGCGCCGCGACTGGATGTTCGACCTCGCACGTCGCGGCGAATGGTCGCTGTTCGATACGCTGTACGACGCCTGGGTGCTGCGCGACGACGACCAGCTGCATTGCCATCACTGGCTCGGCCGGCTCGAGCGCGGCGAAGCGACCGACGGCGCACGGGCGACGCTCGAGGCCGTCGTCGATCTCGACAAAGGCTGCGGCTCGCTGGCCGAGGCGCTGCTCGAGGCCGGCCGCGTCGACACCCGCTGGCTCGCACGACGGCTGCGAACCGCGATCGAACACAACTCGCGCGACAGCGTCGAACGGATCGCGTCGCTGCTCGGACTCGACCCGGTCGCCGTCGACGCAGCCTGGACGCGGCCCAAGAAGATCCTGGCCGCCGATCCGCACCCGCAGCTTGCGCTGATCGCGATCAGCCGGGCTGCCCGCCCCGAGCCCGGCTGGGCTGCCGAGCGGCTCGGCGAAGGGATCGCCGGCTTGCGCGCCGCCGACCGCCACTTCGCCTGGTCGCAGGTCGCCGCCGCCGGCATGCGCGAGCTCGCGCCCGAATCGATGGCCTGGACCCGCCGGGCGCTGAAGGCCGAAGCCGGCGACACCACGCTCGCCTGGATGGCGCGGGCCGCATTGCGCGAAGGCGATTGGCCGACGCTGCGCGAGCTGATCGGAAAGATGAGCGAAGACCAGCGTCGCGACCCGACCTGGCTGTACTGGCACGGCCGCGCCCTGCTGGCCGCGGGCGAGGCCAGCGGCGGCCAGGCGCTGCTGGGCAGGGTGGCCGGCGAATACCACTTCTACGGCCAGCTCGCCGCCGAGGAACTCGGCCAGTCGATGCGCGTGCCGCCGCGCGCAGCGCCACCGACCGCCGACGAGATCGCCGCAGTCTCGAACCGCCCGGGCTTCACCCGCGCTCTGCGCTTCTACGCGGCAGGCCTGCGGCTCGAAGGCAATCGAGAATGGAACTTCACGCTGCGCGGGATGGACGACCGGCAGCTGCTCGCCACCGCCGCCTGGGCTTGCCAGCGCGGCGTACTCGACCGCTGCGTGAACACGGCCGAACGCACCCGCGAAGAACACGACTTCTCCCTGCGCTTCATCACGCCTTTCGCAGAGCAACTCAAACCGGTGGCCGCCGGGCGCGATCTCGATCCGGCCTGGATCTACGGGCTGATCCGGCAGGAGTCGCGCTTCGTCATGGACGCGCGCTCGTCGGCCGGCGCACAGGGGCTGATGCAGGTGATGCCGGCCACCGGACGCTGGATTGCCGGCCAGCTCGGCATCAAGGGGTTCCACCCGTCGCAGCTCGGCGAACTGCCGACGAACCTCGAGTTCGGCACCTTCTACCTGCGCAACGTGCTCGACCAGCTCGGCGGATCGCCGCTGCTCGCATCGGCCGGCTACAACGCCGGGCCGCGGCGCCCGCTGCGCTGGCGCACGCGCCTCGACGCACCGGTCGAGGGCGCGGTGTTCGCAGAGATCATCCCGTTCTCCGAGACGCGCGACTACGTCAAGAAGGTCTTGTCCAACGCGGTCATCTATGCCGAGTTGTTCACTGGAGAACCGCAATCGCTGAAGGCCTGGCTGGGCAGCGTCGCGCCGCCGCCCGCTGCCGTGGCCTCGGCTCGCTGAACGGAGGCGCAGGGTGCCGTATTCACGTGTACTGATCCTTGGCGGCTCTGGCTTCATCGGTGGCCACCTGGCCGCCGATCTGGTCGCCCGCGGCAAGCGGGTCATCGTGCCGACGCGCAATCCGATGCGCGCGCGGCGCTTGCTGGCGCTGCCCACCGTCGAACTCGTCGAGGCCGACATCCATCGCGACGAGGTCCTCGCCCGGCTCGTCGCCGCCAGCGATGCCGTCGTCAACCTGGTCGGCATCCTGCACGACCGCCCCGGCAAGCCCTGGGGTCCCGGCTTCGAGGCGGCGCACGTGCGCCTGCCGGCCCGCGTCGTCGACGCCTGCAAGGCCGCGGGAGTCCAGCGCCTGATGCACATGTCGGCGCTCGGCGTCAGCGAAAACGGCCAGGACAGCGCGCCTTCGATGTACTTGCGCTCGAAGGCCGCCGGCGAACGCGCGGTGCGCGACAGCGGGCTGGGGTGCTGGACGATCGTCCGGCCTTCGGTCGTCTTCGGGCCCGACGACAAGTTCCTGAACCTGTTCGCAAAGCTTCAGCGCTGGCTGCCGGTCATGGCGCTGGGCCGCGCCGATGCGCAGTTCCAGCCGGTCTACGTCGGCGACGTCGCGCGCGCCTATGCGAACGCGCTCGACGCCCCCGCGAGCTGCGGGCGCTGCTACGAACTCGCGGGCCCGACTGTC
Organism: uncultured Lautropia sp.; assembly: GCA_937858875.1. Classification (GTDB taxonomy): domain Bacteria; phylum Pseudomonadota; class Gammaproteobacteria; order Burkholderiales; family Burkholderiaceae_E; genus Zeimonas. The sequence goes on from CALLYQ010000511.1 coordinate 4,280, forward strand.
TACACGCTGCGCGAACTGGTCGAGACGGCAGGCCGGCTCGCCGGTGTGCGCCGGCCGGTCATCGGCCTGCCCGACGGCCTCGGCCGCCTGCAGGCGCGAATGCTCGAACTGATGCCCGGCCCGACACTGATGTCGCGCGACAACTTCGATTCGATGTCGATCCCCAACGTGGCTTCGGGTCCGATCGCGCCGGAGCTCGGCGTGCGTCCGACAGGCATTGCGGCGCTGGCGCCGCGCTGGATCGGCGAGCGCAACGCGGTGTTCGGCGAGCGCCGGATGCGCGCCGGGCGCTGAACGCGCCCGTGAAGCTGCCGTCAATCCACTGCAGCGTGCCGGCAAGCGGCAGGCCGTGATGGAGGTCTACTGCGTCGGCGGCGCCATTCGCGACGAACTGCTCGGGCTGCCGGTGCGCGACCGCGACTGGGTCGTCGTCGGCGCCACGCCGGCGATGCTCGAAGCCCGCGGCTTCCGGCCCGTCGGACGCGACTTCCCGGTCTTCCTGCATCCGGAAACGCAAGAGGAGTACGCGCGGGCGCGCACCGAGCGCAAGTCGGGCAACGGCTACCGCGGCTTCGTCACCGACTTTTCGCCCGACGTCACGCTCGAAGACGACCTCAAGCGTCGTGACCTGACGATCAACGCGATCGCGCGCGGCGCCGACGGCACGCTGGTCGACCCCTGGCACGGCAGGCGGGATCTCGAGCAGCGGGTGCTGCGGCACGTGAGCCCGGCCTTCGTCGAAGATCCGGTGCGGATCCTGCGCGTCGGGCGTTTCGCCGCGCGCTTTTCGGAGTTCAGAATCGCCGACGAGACGATGGCGCTTATGCGCACGATGGTCGCGCGCGGCGAAGTCGACCATCTGGTACCCGAGCGCGTCTGGCAGGAACTCGCACGCGGGCTGATGGAATCGCATCCGTCGCGGATGCTCGAGGT
>CALLYQ010000512.1 GCA_937858875.1 uncultured Lautropia sp.
TTCCGCGAATGGCTGCTGCGCGCGCCGGCCGGCACGTGTGTGGTGCTGACGGCGGACGGCGGGCGTGCAGGTGTCGTGCGAACGGAGCTGCTGCTGAGCAGGGACGCAGAGGGGCGCGATCGGATGGTGGCCGGCGACAGCACTGTCCGCGAAACTGCTGCTCGCGAAACCGCGATCCGCGATGCCTGCGTCGATGCCGCGCTCGAAGCCTGGGAGTCCGCCGGCATCAGTGGCCTTTGCGCAGAAGGCCGCTGGGAGGTCGCGATCGGCGCGATCCGTTCGCTTGATCCGCGCACGATCGAACGGGAGTAGCGGTGTGGCCGGCAAGTGGGGAATCCCTGCAAGCATCTGAACAGCTTTGACGCGCTGCCGCCGGTCGGAACTACCGCCGGTCAGCACTTGCCTCGGATGCGTCGATGCCATAGCATCGACGCATCACGGCACTTTCAGGTTTTCCGATGCGAACCACCCTTGATATCGATGCCGACGTTCTCGACGCGGTGAGAGAGTTGGCCCGTCGTCGGAAGCTGTCAGTGGGAAAGGCGCTTTCCGAACTGGCACGTCAGGCGCTCATCCAGGGCTCCGGTGCTGCGTACGCGCGCGAGCCTTCGGTGGCGTTTCACGGATTCGCGCCATTTCCTGCGCGCGGTCCCGTTGTCGACAATGAAGCCATCGACCGGCTGCGAGATCAGGAAGGCGTCTGATGCGGGCGCTTTTCGATGTCAACGTGCTGATCGCGTTGCTGGACCAGGCGCACATCCATCATCTGCGGGCGCGGGAATGGCTGGTTTCGAACATCGGTGCGGGCTGGGCGTCGTGCCCGATCACCCAGAACGGCTGTATCCGGATCATGTCCCAGGACGCCTATCCGGGAAGCCTGCGTCCGGCGCAGGTGGCCGAACGTCTCGCCGCAGCGGCGGACGCGCCGCATCACGAATTCTGGCCCGATGAACTCAGCCTGTTGTCACTGAAGGCCCTGCGCTGGACGGCGATCCTGGGATCGCGACAGATCACCGATGCCTATCTATTGGCGCTTGCGCTTCGCAACGGTGGCCGATTCGTCACCTTCGACCGGGGCGCCCCGCTGCCAGCGGTGGTTGGGGCGCAGGCCAGGCACCTGGTCGTTCTTTGAGCTCGCGATCGGTGCGACCCGTTCGCTCGATCCGCGCACGATCAAGCGCGAGTAGCGGCCTGGCGCTCGGGCAGGCCTTTCGGAAACTCGAGGCACACAGGCGAGGTCGATGCCGGGCGAATGATGCCTTGCTGGTGATCCAGGGCGAGCTCGACCCGGTGGGCGAGAACCTCGTCGGTACGCGGCGCCTTGTGGCGCGCTACCAGGCGCTCGGGATGTCGCGCATCGAGACCCGCTACTACACGGGTGCGCGGCACGAGTTGCTGAACGAGACCAATCGCGACGAGGTCCAGCGCGACGCGCTGGCGTGGCTGGCGAAGACGGTTTGAGCGGTCCTGAATCTCGAGTCATTGCTCGCGAGAGCCGCCAACGAAGTCCTGCGGCCCCGTAGGTTCGCATCGCCAGAGCATTGAAGGTTCCGTCCGCCTGATGGCATTTCTCTGTCGTCTCCAATCTGACTTTCCAAGCGGCCTCGGAGAACGGCAAACCGTCGCACAGCGCGGTGCAGGGCGACAAAGAAATCCGCCGTTGCCGCGTCTTCCGTACATACCTCGAGGAGACCCGAACCCAGGCCGGCAGAGAATTGCGCGCCGTTGCCGATCGAGCCGACGTCGGCTTCGCGCGTTTGCTCGAGCGCTTGCGCGTTTCGAAAGGCCCTGGGCCGGCGTCGTTGGGGACAGCGAAGACTTGAACGATCTCGCGCGCGATCCGCGCGTCCGAGTCTCATGGCGTGAACCCCGGCAGCTGCACTACCCGCTCCAACATGAAATCGATGAACGCGCGTGTCCGCAGCGGCTGATAGCGTCGCCGCGGATACAGCAGAAACGCCTCTTGCGCAGGCCCTTCCCACTGCGGCAGCAGGCGAACCAGGCGCCCCGACGCAAGCAGATCGTCCACCAGCCATGCCGGTGCCAGCTCGAAGCCGGCTTCGGCGAGCAGGCTGTCGCGGACCGCGATCGAGCTGTTGACGCGATAGCGCCCGGATACCGCGACCACGCTGTCGCCGTCGGGCCCGTGCAACTGCAGTTCCTCGACGCGATCGGCCCACGCGAACCGCACCGCCTGATGGGCGCTCAGGTCGGCCGGGCGCTCGATTGCCGGCCGCCCGCGCAAATAGCCCGGAGACGCGACGACGAGGCGAGGCGCGACCGCGAGCCGCCTGGCGATCATGTGCGGCGGCAGCGCGCCGCCCAAGCGCAGCGCGAAGTCCATGCCCTGCTCGGTCAGATCGACGAAACGGTCGTCGAGGATCAGCTCGATTTCGACGCGCGGATAGCGCGCCAGGAACTCGAGCATCAGCGCATTGAGTCGCAGCTCGCTCAAGGCCAGCGGCGCGCTGACGCGCAGCAGGCGGGCCGGCGTCTCCATCGATCCGCGCGCTTCGGCCGCGGCTTCGTCGAACTCCTCGAGCACGTGCAGGGCGCGCTCGTAGAAGCGCTTGCCCTCGTCGGTGGTCGAAAGCCCTGCGCTACTGCGTTCGAGCAGCCGCACGCCGAGCTCGCGTTCGAGCCCGGCGAGCAGCTTGCTCACCGTCGGCTGCGTCGTGCCGTGCTCGCGCGCGACCGCCGACAGGCTGCCGAGCTCGACCGCGCGAACGAAAGCCCGCATCGAGCGGATCGTGTTCATTGCACCGGCGGTTTCAAGACCGAAGCGCAACACCAGGGTTCAATGAATCGAGGTTGATG
>CALLYQ010000513.1 GCA_937858875.1 uncultured Lautropia sp.
GTGGAAACCGGTGACCAGTACCGGCGCGACCAGCACGAAGCCTGAAAACGCGCCGGCCAGCAGGCCCGAATCGCGCCAGCCGATCGCGACGATCACCAGTGCGAACAGCACGAACAGCAGCCCGTGCAGCGCGCTCGCCACCGGCACGGTCGCGAAGTCGCGCCAGCCGGCGCGAAGCCATGCGAGGGGGCGCGCCAAGGCGTTCTGCGGCCCGATGGGTGGTGGCGAGGATGCGGGGGAAACCAAGCGTCGGATCCGGAGGTCGTGTCGCTGCATGTTAGCGCGGCCGGGCCGATGTCTGCGGCAAGGCGGGTGCCGCTGCGCCGTCCCCGGCCACGACGACACGGTTTCGCCCGCTGTGCTTGGCCTGGTACATGGCACGGTCGGCCGCGCGGATCAGCAACTCGCTGTCGCCGGCGTCATCGGGGAACACGGCCACCCCCAGCGACGCCGTGATCGGCGCACGCATCCGCATGTCGGCTGGCACCGGCATCTCCCGTATCGCTTCGAGAATCTCGCGGGATCGAATGGCTGCGCCGGCTTTGCCGCAGTCGAGGAGCACGATCGCCAGCTCCTCGCCGCCGTAGCGGCAGGGCACATCGCTCGCGCGCACCAGCGTCTTGACCTGCCTGCCGACGGCACGCAGCACCGCATCGCCTGCGGCGTGCCCGTGCTCGTCGTTGATGCGCTTGAAATGATCGAGGTCGAGCATGACGACTGCCACCGGGTTCCCGGTACGCGTCGCGCGTGCGAGTTCGCGCGGCAAGGTTTCGTCGAGGTATCGGCGATTGAACAATCCGGTCAAGGGGTCCACCACCGACTGCAGCCGAAGCGCCTCGCGAAGCCGCATGTTCGAGATGCTCAGCGACAGCTGCTCGGCGACCGCCGCCAGCATGCTCTCCCCGACCGCCGCTTCTCCGGAACCGGCCGCGACGCTCCTCACCGACAGCAGGCCCAGCACTTCGCCATGGGCGATCAGCGGCAGGCAGCGCAGGCGCCAGCTCCCTGCTTCCGGCAGACCGGCCTCCAGATGCTCGCAGAACAAGCCGCCGGTCGTCACGCTCTCGTGCGGCTGGCCTCTTCGCAGCCCCCAGCACTTGTCGGGTTCGATCGATTCGGCCCATTGCGCCGTCTCGCCCCAGGCCGCCTTCAGTTCGAGCAGATCCCTCGAGTTCCGATAGACATACAGGCTCCATGAAGCCCTGGGCAGAAGCCGAGGCCCTTGCGATGCAACGATCCGGTACAGCTCGTCGAGCGTAGCGGGTGCCTCGAGCGCACGCCCCAGCTGCGCCAGCAGCGAGATCGCCTCGTTGCGCTCTCGGACAGCGGCCAGGCTCTCCTTGAGCCGGTTCTCGGCTTGACGCAGTTCGTCGTTGGCACGGCGCCGGGCGCGCGCGAGCCCGGCGAACAGGCTCAGCAGATAAGCCAGCAACAGGATGTCGAGCGCCGTCACCATCAGGCCGGCGTAGGCGTTGTTGCGTGCGCGACGGTCGCGCTCGGCATGCAGGAGCTGGTTGCGCGCCATCTCCCGCCGGCCGATTTCGAGCACGATGCCACGGATGCGGTCCGTCTGCTGCTTGCCGGTTCCGGCCGAAACCTCGCGCACCGCCGCCGCGAGGCCGGACGCACGGCGCAGCGCGATCCCCTGCCTGAGCCGCTCCAGCCTGAGCTCGACGAGCTGGTCGAGCTCGGCTGCGGCGCCGGCCGCCGAAGCGTCGCTGCGCAGCTCGACGGCGAGCGACGGCCGAAGCTCATGCAGTCTTTCAGAGGCCGCGTAGTAAGGCGCGAGGAACTCCTCGTTTCCGGTTATCAGGAACCCTCGCTGTGCCGCTTCGGCCCCGTCGATCTGCGCGACCAGTTCGCGCAGCATGTCCGTCCGCCGAAGCGACTGCTCGACCTCCTGCCCGATCTCCCGCGACATGCGGGCGGTCTGGAACGGAACGATCGATGTGAGCAGAAGCACCACCGCGGCAATGGCAAAACCCAGTTTCAGGCGGGCCTCGAGCTTCATGAACCGAGCATCCAGCGCGTGTCCTCCCTGTCGCCGACTGCCAGAAACGCAATGGTGACACGATGCCGCGAACGCGTTATCCGGAACGTCGACAACGCACGCGCTGCCGCCCGCCGGGATAATTTCGTCGTCATGAAAGGTTTCTACGGCTGGCGCATGGTCGTCGCGGGCTCGGGGCTGCAGTTCCTGCAGGCCGGCCTGATGATGCAGGCGTTCGGCGCGTACGTGGCGGTGCTGACCGAGGAGCGCGGCTGGAGCAAGACCGCGCTGGCCGGCGCTGCCGCGTTGCAGTCGATCGAAACCGCCTTCTTCGGCCCGATCCTCGGCTGGCTCGTGGACCGGCTCGGCGAGCACCGGCTGATCCGCTGCGGCATCGTCATCTTCGGCCTCGGGCTGATCACGCTGGGCTTCGTCGACACGCTGGCCGGCTTCTACGGCGCCGTGATGATGATCGCGCTCGGCAGCAGCTTCGCCGGCTACTTCACGCTGAACATCGCGATCATCCACTGGTTCGAACGGCAACGGGCGCGGGCGCTGTCGGCAGTCGGTCTGGGCTTGGCTCTGGGCGGCGTGTTCGTTCCGGTCGTCGCCGCGTCGATGGCCGCCTTCGGCTGGCGGGCGACGGCAATCGGTTCGGGCGTGCTCGCGATCGTCGTCGGCCTTCCGCTGGCGCTGGTGTTCCGTGGCCGTCCGCATGCGCTGGGCCAGGCGATCGACGGCGCCGCCCTGCCGATGCCCCGGAGGGCGGGCACCTCGACCGCCGTGACCGAAGCTGCCGTCCTGGAGGCGGCACCCGGGCCGACCGCCGTAGCGGCAGCGGCAGCCGCAACCACCGCCACCGCCGATACCGATGTCGCCCCTCACGACGCGGCGAGCGCCGGGCTCACCGCCCGCCAGGCCCTGCGCACGTCGGCGTTCTGGCTGCTGTCGATCGGCCACGGCATCGCGCTGCTGGTCGTGACGGCCGTCAACGTGCATGCGATCACGCACATCCGCGAACACCTCGGCTATTCGGTCTCGCAGGCGTCGTTGGCGATCACGCTGATGACGATCGCGCAGATCTGCGGCGTACTGCTCGGCATGTCGATCGGCGATCGCTTCGACAAGCGGTGGCTGTGCGCGGCGAGCATGTTCGGCCACGGGCTCGGCATGCTGATGCTGACCTGGGCAACCGGCCCGCTGATGCTGGCGGCCTTCGCGCTGATGCACGGCAGCGCCTGGGGATTGCGCGGCCCGCTGATGCAGGCGATCCGCGCCGACTACTTCGGGCGGCGCTCGATCGGCATGATCATGGGCCTGTCGGCGACGATCATCGCGGTGGGCCAGGTCGGCGGGCCGCTGATCGCGGGCAGCCTGGCCGACCTGAGCGGCAATTACCGCTTCGGCTTCACGACGCTGGCGCTGCTGGCACTCGCGGGCTCGCTGGCCTTCCTGCTGGCGAGGCCGCCGGCCCTGCCCGGGCAAGCTCGGTAGCCTTGGAAGGCCACCCGGCAAGAACGATCGACGAGGGACCCATGAACGACCGACAAGAGCACCGCGCCTCGCCGCTTCCTTTCGAATGCGAGAAGCAGCCGGCGATCGGAACGCAGGCGATGATCGTCACGAATCACCCGCTCGCCTCGGCAGCGGGCGCCGAGATGATCGCTGCCGGAGGCAATGCGATCGACGCCGCGATCGCCGCGCTGTTCACGCTGAGCGTCGTCGAGCCGATGATGGTCGGGATCTTCGGCGGCGGGATCGCGCATCTGCGGCTGGCCGACGGCCGGCACCTCGTCCTCGACGGATTGTCCTGCGCACCCGCCGCGGCGGCCCCCGATTGCTACCGGCCGCTCAGGGATGCCGGCCCGTCCTCGCTGGACACGGAAGGCCGCGAAAATGCGGTCGGCCCGAGATCGGTGGCCGTTCCCGGCAACCTGCTCGGCTGGACGGAACTCGCACGCCGTCATGGCCGGCTGCCTCTGGCCGACCTCGTCGAGCCGGCGATCCGGCACGCGCGCCGAGGTTTCCGCGTCACCGGCTACCTGTCGCGGTGCATCGACGAATGCCTGCCCGACCTCGTCGCGGATCCCGAAATGGCACGCCACTTCGTTCGAAACGGCCGGGCGCTGGCCGCCGGCGATCGGCTGGTCATGGCCGACTACGCCGACACGCTGGGCTCGATCGCGAAGGAAGGCGCGGCCGCGCTGCACGGCGGCAGTCTCGGAAGGCGTGCGGTCGACTGGCTGGCGTCCAACGGCGGCATGATCGGCATCGACGACCTCGCGCAGTACCGCCTCGTCGATCGCGAGCCCGTCAGCGGCAGCTATCGCGGCTACCGGATCTACGGCCCGCCGCCGCCTTCTGCCGGAGGCGTGCACGTGCTGCAGATGCTGAACATCCTCGAAGGTTTCGATCCGGGCAAGCTCGGCTTCGGTTCCGTTGCCTCGATGCACCTGCTTGCCGAGGTACTGAAGATCGCATTCGCCGATCGCGCGGCGGCGACCGCCGACCCGGCCTTCGTCGATGTCCCGGTCGAGCGCCTGCTCTCGAAGGACTATGCGAAGGCCCGCCGCGAAGCGATCGACCTGGGCCGCGCACGCGACTGGTCGGCGGGCGTGGCGCTGCCGCCGGAATCTGCGAACACGACCCACGTGAGCGTGGCCGACCGCAACGGCAACATCGTCTCGAGCACTCAGACGATCAACAGCCTGTTCGGCGCCCGGATCATGATTCCCGGCACCGGAATCATCCCGAACAACTACATGTACCTGTTCGACCCGCGGCCCGGCAAGGCGCTGTCGATCGCGCCCGGAAAGCGCGTCACGACCTCGATGGCACCGACGATCGTGCTGCGCGACGGCAAACCGCGCTACGTGCTGGGCCTGCCCGGCGGGCTGCGGATCTTCGGCTCGGCAATGCAGGCGCTGGTCAACCTGATCGATCATGGGATGACGCTGCAGCAGGCCGTCGAGGCACCGCGGCTTTGGACCCAGGGCGATCAGCTCGAAGTCGAGGATGGCCTGTCCGAAGCCGCGCTCGCCGCGCTGCGAGCGCTCGGTCACCGCCTCTTGCCGGTGCCGCATGTGGGCGGCGGGATGAACGGAATCGCGTTCGATGACGCCGGCACGATGACCGGTGCCGCCTGCTGGCGCGCGGACGGAACGCCGATCGGCATCGGCGGTGGCATGGCGCGTGCGGGCGTGCGCTTCTGGCCGGAGGTTCCGCGCGCCTGATCGCGCTGATTCATCTGATCGAGCCGGTTCATTTCAGCATCGCCTCGCAAGCCGCTCGAAAGTCCGCGAAGGTTTCCCCCCACCCACGCACCGGCGCATTGCGCAGACGCTCGCCGAACTGCGCGCGCAGCGCCGCATCGGTCAGCAGTGCGCGCAGCCGCGTCCTGAAGGCGTCTCGATCGCCGACGTCCACCAGAAAGCCGGTTTCGCCATTCCTGATCAACTGCTCAGCCGCGCCGACGCGATGACTCAGCACCGGCAAGCCGGTGGCGGCCGCTTCGGCCAGCACCATGCCGTAGGACTCGAAGCTGCTCGGAAAGACGAACAGGTCGCTGTCGGCCATCAGCTCGGCCACGGCCTCGTGCGCGATCGCGCCGTGAAACCTGATCCGATCCGCAAGTCCGGCGAGCGCCGCCTGATCGCGAAGGTGCAGGAAAGTCCCGGAAGATCGTTCGCGATCTCCGACGACGTCCCAACGCCAGTCCAGATGCGCGAGCTCGCGCAGAATCGCGAGCAGCCAGGAATGCCCCTTGGCCGGCAGCAGATGTGCGACGGTGAGCAGCTTCACCGGTCCGCGTCGAGGCGCACGGCTGGCACGCGCGCGCGCAAACACCGGTTCGACGCCCGGCTCGCAAACGAATACCGGCTTGTCCGATCCGAAGGCCGTCAGCGCCTCGGCCACCGGTCCTCCGGTGGCGACTACGAAATCGGCCACCGCCACTGCGCGTTGCTCGACAGCCTGCAGCGCAACGCGAGCCGCGGCTTCGAGCGTTGGGTCGAGCGAAGGCAGGTAGTGCAGCAGCAGCGCGACACGTTCGTTGGCCAGGCGGGTGCACCGGTCCAGCAGCAGGCTGTCCCAGATCAGCAGGTCCCGCTTGCCGGCGGGCGGCATGCCGTCGCGCCATGGCAACGACAGCAGCGGAAAGCCGCGGGCCTCAGTGGCGTCCAGCAGCTTGCGGTTGTACAGATCGCCGCCCGACAGGGAATCCGCCGA
>CALLYQ010000514.1 GCA_937858875.1 uncultured Lautropia sp.
GGTGCCGGCGCCGTCTCCGGCACGGCCTCCGCCGCTGACGAAGCGGCGCCGCAGCTGAAGCGCTGGATCGAAGAGTCGGCCGCGGCGAGCTGGTCGATGAGCCTGCCCGGCGCTGCCGGCGAAGCTGCCGGGGGCGGCGGTGTCCGCGTCGAAGTCACGCTCGGACGCCTGAACCCCGGCCTGCGCCTGGCGCCCTGCGCGCGGGTCGAACCGTTTCTGCCGCCGAACGCACGGCTCTGGGGACGAAGCCACATCGGCGTGCGCTGCGTCGAAGGCGCGTCGTGGACGACGATGATGCCGGTGACCGTGTCTGTCTTCGGCCCGGCGCTCGTCGCCTCGCTGCCGCTGCCTGCCGGCTCCGACGCCGATCCCCAGGCGTTCCGGCTCGAGGAGGTCGACCTGACCCGGGCCCATGGACACCCGGTCAGCGACGCGGCATTGCTCGAGCGACGCGCGCTGGCGCGGCCGCTGGCCGCCGGTCAGGTGTTGCGTGCCAACGACCTGCGGATCCGGCACACGGTCGCGTCCGGCGATCCGGTACGCATCCTGCTGCTCGGCGAGGGTTTCACGATCTCGACCGAGGGCTCGGCGATGGCGAATGCCGGCGAGGGACAGACGCTGCGCGTGCGCACCGGAAGCGGCAAGCTGCTGGTCGGCACCGTCAGGGACAGAACCGTGGAAGTCAAGCTGTGAGCCGGACCGCATGAAGGCGTGCCCGACCAAGGCGTCCCCGACCAAGGCGTCCCCGACGAACGGCGGTTCGGCGATGCTAAAGTTCCGCGCACAACAGCCGAAGAAGCTGGCAACCGGGCAAGCCTCCCGAGGTCCCAAAGGTGAAATGCCATGAAAATCAGCAATCCGGCTGATATCAAACAGAGCGAGCTGCTCCGTTCGACGCAGGCTGCCGCCTCTCGTCAGGCCGGCAGCGCCGGCGGCGCAGCGATCGAAAAAGCCGGCGCCGCGGCAAGCGTCCAGCTATCGGAGACTTCGCGCAATCTGGCCGCCGAGACCGCCGCAGGCGAACCGATCCGGACCGCCAAGGTCGACGAGGTCCGCAAGGCGATCAGCGAAGGCCGTTTCCACGTCAATGCAGACGTGGTTGCCGACAAGATGATCGCCGAGGCAGCCGAGCTGCTCGAGACCCTGTCGCGTCCTCGATGAGCGCTGCCGAATCCGTGACCACGCCGAAGGCGGACTTCGATACCGGCCTGGCGCTGCTGAACGCCCAGCGCGTGGCGCTGATCGCCGGCGACCTGCGTGAGTTGGGATCTGTCACGGCGCAACTGGCGGCCTGGACCTCGGCGCACAAGTGGCCGGCACTTTCCAAGCTGGAGCTGGCGCGCCTGCAAAGGGCGGCCGGCATCAATGCCGGACTGGCCGCACGCCACACCGCACAATCCGAGCGCGCACTCAATGCGCTGTTCGCCGACGAACGGACCTATGGCGCCGATGGACGCAGGCAGGCGCCCGCGCCGTTCCGCAAGCTGAATTCCGCCTGAGTCGGCACCCGGTTGCGGCGCACGGGATGGCTCCCGCCGCCGAGGTCGACTCCGATGTCAGCTCGTCCCTTCACCGAACTGCTGGTAGGCTTCGAGCGCCCGCATCGCATAACCGTATGCCGCGCCCGCGTTGAGCGCGATGGCGGTGCCCATGGCATCGGTCAGTTCTGCCTCGGTCACCCCGGCTCGGCGGGCTGCCTGGGCATGGGCAGCAATACAGCTGTCGCAGCGTGTGGTGACTGCGACAGCGAGGGCGATCAGCTCTTTCGTCTTCTGATCAAGCGCTCCGTTGCCGTTCTGCCCCGCGCTCAGCGCCTGGAAGCCCGCCACCATCTTCGGATTGGCCTTATGCAGGGCCGCGCCAGCCCGGCGGCCGGCGCTCAGATAGTCTCTCCAGTTCAAGAACATCTTTGAACCCTCTTCTCATCAGCCACGGGCCAAGGAATAGAACTCCGTGTTCGGCCGCATGCTGGTGACGTTCGCGATGCGGTTGGACATGCCGAAGAAAGCCGCGACGCCTGCGATATCCCAGATATCGTCGTCGGTGAAGCCGTGCTGCTTCAGCGTCTCGAAGTCGCTTTCATCGACCAGGTGTGCGGTGGCGGAAACTTTCATCGCGAAGTCCAGCATTGCCTTCTGCCGTGCGCTGATGTCCGCCTTGCGGTAGTTGGCCGCCACCTGGTCCGCGATCAACGGATTCCTGGCGCGAATACGAAGAATGGCGCCATGGGCGACCACGCAGTACTGGCACTGGTTGGCGGCACTGGTGGCCACCACGATCATCTCCCGCTCGGCCTTGCTGAGGCCGCTGTCCTTTTCCATCAGCGCGTCGTGGTAGGCGAAGAAGGCACGAAACTCGTCGGGGCGATGCGCCAAGGCCAGAAACACGTTCGGGACGAAGCCTGACTTCTCCTGCACGGCGAGAATTCGGCTGCGCATGTCCTCGGGCAGATCTTCCAATGCGGGCACGGGAAAACGGCTGATGGCGGCTTCTGTTGCTTGGGTCATGATATTTCCTCGAATTGTGCTGGTCCGTTCGAAGACGGAGTGTCGAACCAGCGGTGAATGGATCTGGTGCCGGAGGCGGAATTCGGTGCCGGGATGTGTGGCGAGTTCAGCGGTTTACGTCGACAACGAGCCGCCCCTTGACACGCCCTTCGAGCAGTTCAGTGGCCAGGGGGATGGCTTCGGCCAATGAGACTTCGTGGCTGATGCTGCCCAGTTTGTCCAAGTCCAGGTCCGTGGCCAGCCTGGCCCATGCCTCGAGCCGGTCTTCGCGAGCCCGCATCACGCTGTCGACGCCAACCAGGGTGACGCCGCGCAGAATGAAGGGGGCGACGGTCGCCGGGAAATCCATTCCCGCCGCCAGACCGCAGGCGGCGACGACGCCGCCGTAGCGCGTCGTTGCACAAAGATTGGCCAGCGTGTGGCTGCCGACGACATCCACCGCTCCCGCCCAGCGCTCTTTGCCGAGAGCCTTTCCGGCCGAAGAGAACTGGGAACGCGGCAGGATCTCCGCAGCCCCGAGGTTCGTCAGGTAATCCGCATCTTCCGGGCGTCCGGTGACGGCGACCACGGTGTATCCGAGCTTCGCGAGGAGCGCCACGGCGACACTTCCGACGCCTCCCATCGCACCGGTCACGGCGACTTCTCCGGCGCCCGGTTTCACGCCGTGGCGCTCGAGGGCCATGACACAGAGCATCGCCGTATAGCCCGCCGTCCCGATCGACATGGCCTGCCGAGGGGTGAACCGATCAGGCAGCGGGATCAACCAGTTGCCGTTCAGGCGGGCCTTTTGCGCCAGACCTCCCCAGTGCGTTTCGCCCACCCCCCAGCCGTTGAGAACGACCCGGTCGCCCGCCTCGTAGTCAGGCTGCGTTGAGCTCTCGACCTGCCCGACCAGGTCGATACCCGGAACCATCGGGAACTTCCGGATCACCGGAGCCCTGCCGGTAATGGCCAGCGCGTCCTTGTAGTTCAGTGTCGAGTGACTGACACGAACAACGACCTCGCCCTCGGGCAGCTGGGATTCGTCGATAGCGGTGAGCGCCGCATGGTGACCCGCATCGTTTTTGTCGATCAATATTCCGTTGAACATGATGTGTCTCGGCGACAAATTAGACCGATCGTCTAGTCAAAGGCAAAAAAAATCAGGTGGCCGGCAATCGCGAAACGAAGAAGCGGGCGAAAGTCGCCAGCGGAAGCTCGCTGCGCTCGAGCTTTGCCCGCAGGACAGCGCCTTCCCAGCCGATCCAGAACGCGGTCGCCAGTTGTTCCGAATCCGCGTCATTCGAAATTTGTCCCGAACCCTTGGCAGCGTCCAGGCAAGCCGCCAGTCGGGCCTCCCAGTCCAGAAAGACCGCGGCCAGCCGCGCCCGGAACGATTCCGGCAGGGAGCCCATTTCCTGCCCGAGGTTGCCGATCAGGCAGCCACGCCGGAAATCGAAGCGTGCCATCCCAGCCATCGCGTCGGCGACGAACGCGTCCAGCCGTGCCAGTGGAGCAAGCTCCTGGTTGCCGAAGTGACTGTCGAGCTTTCGGGCAAAGTACTCGGCATAGCGATCGACCAATTCGAGGCCGAAGACTTCCTTGCTATCAAAGTAGTGATAGAAGGAGCCTTTGGGAACTCTTGCCCGGCCCAGGATTTCGTCGAGGCCGGTGGCGGAAAAGCCCTTTTCGGTCAGCACCTCGAGCCCCGTGCGCAAGAGCAGTTCGCGCGTATCGAGCACCTCCTCCCGAAATTTCGGGGGGCGTCCTCGGCGACGTGTAGAGGCAGGAGTGACTGACATGCCTTGAATTTTAGACAGATCGGTCTAATCAGTCAACGGCGCAACTCTCAGATCTTTCCTGACGATCGCCCCCGGCGCCTCATCGCCTGGCAGATCCATCACGGGGACGAATATCTCGGCGAGGTCTTGCTATTTCCAGCTCTTCATCTGCGTGCGCAGCCGCGCGACCGCCTGGCTATGCAATTGCGAGACACGCGACTCGGTGACGCCGAGTACTGCGCCGATCTCCTTCAGGTTCATGTCCTGTTCGTAATACATGCCCATGACCAGGCGCTCGCGCTCGGGCAGTCCCTCGATCGCTGCGACCAATGCCTGCCGGAAACGCTGCTCGCCGAAGATCTCCGACGGTTCGCCGGCAGCGGCCGGCAACTGCCGGTCGAGCACGTCTTCGTCGCCGTCGCCCCCGCCGAAGTCCTCGAGGTGCACCAGTTGCGCGCCACGCGCGTCGCCGAGCATCGACTGGTAGTCGGCCAGCGACATGCCCAGTTCGGCAGCAATCTCGTTCTCGCTCGGCGAACGCTGCACCCGTTGCTCGGCGCGCCGGATCGCGCCTTCGATCGCGCGCTGATTCCGCCGTACCGATCGCGGCAGCCAATCCGAGCTGCGCAGCTCGTCGAGCATCGCACCGCGCACGCGCTGCATTGCGAAGGTCTCGAACTGCGCGCCGTGACCGCTCGAGTAGCGCGTCATCGCGTCGAACAGCCCGATCATGCCGGCCTGGACCAGGTCGTCGAGTTCGACGTTGGCCGGCAGGCGCGAGACCAGCTGACTGGCCGCTCGCCTGACCATCGGCCCGTACTGTTCGATTGCCGCCTGGCGATCAAGGGTTCCGTGCGCGGTATACATCGACAGGTCCGCTCGCTCCGCTCGTTCAGTTCGGGTGCTTGCTCACTCGCTGCTCGACCGGCCTGATCCAGCGGCAGGCGTCGGCGGCCAGGCGGTCCCAGGCGAGGGCACCCTCGGCGATTGCCGAGACCGCGCCACCGAATTCGATCGTCGTGCCGAGGAAGCGTGTGGCCGTATCGGCCAGGCGCCGATGAGCGGCCAGCGCCCTGCCGGGGTTCGTGTCGCGAAAAGCCACGACCTGGCGGGTCAGCCCATGCGCCAGGCCGACCGCCTTGATCTGCGCGTAGACGTGCGCGAGCGAGGCCTCGTCGGCGTCGGCCAGCAGCAGCAGACGGTCGGTCGTGCCGGCAACCAGGTCGGCCAGCCGCAGCGGATCTGCGAAAACCAGCAGGACGTCGCAGGCGCGCCCTGCGGCCGCCCGGCCACGATGCAGCGAGAACGCCAGGTCCGCCAGGTCGTCGAAAGCGCCCTCTGCACCGAGCAGGCCGTGTCCGCCCTCGCCGGTCAGGTCGAGCAGCAGCGGCCGGCGCCCATGCCGGCGCAGGGCTGCCGCCAGGGCAGACGCGCAGGCACGATCGCGCTCGTCGGCGCGAGCGCAGCCCAGTGGCAGAAGCGCCGGCATCGGCGGCGCGAACAGGTGGCGCAAGCCGGCAGCCTGGTCCATGCGGGGCTCAAACACCGACGGCTCCGAGGGGTGCAGCGGCTTTCGCCGGGACGCTCGATGCAGCCGCCGGACCCTGCGCGCAGGTACTCATAAGCATCGCCAGCTCGGCTTCGTCGAAATCGAACGGCGTTGCGCGGGCCGCCCTGGCGGCGGCCAGCGCCAGATCGACCAGCACGCCGGCATCGGGGCGGTGCCAGTCTTCGGGCACACGCTGTCCGTTCGCGATGCCTTGCAACGGCAGCTTGTGGCGAATCAGGCAATCGAGCAGGCTGCCGAGCTGCACCGCCTCATCGACCTTGGAGACGACGACGCCGGCCGAGCGCCGTGCCTGATAGGCATCGACGACCTCTTCGATCGCTTCGGCCTGCATTGCGGCGTTCAGCACGACGATCTTGCGTACATGCGTCGACGACAGCGCGGCCAGCAGTTCGCCGACGCGCTCGTCGCGCTGGCCGACGCCGGCCGTGTCGATCAGAACGAGCTTGCGGCTCCGGAACAGTTGCAGCAGGTCGGCCAGCATCGAGACGTCGTGCGCCACGTGCACCGGCACGCCGAGCAGGCGGCCGAAGGTCCGCAACTGATCCTGCGCCCCGATCCGGTAGACGTCGGCGGTGATCAGGCCGACC
>CALLYQ010000515.1 GCA_937858875.1 uncultured Lautropia sp.
TACGCGCGCCGCATCCTCGACCTGAACGATGAAGTGCAGGACCTGCTGCGCCACACGTCCGGCCTGGCCTACGCAGGCGAGATCGGCGACCCGGCCGTTCGCGAAGCCGCGCTCGCCGCCGACATCGACGGCCGGCTGCCGCTGCTGACGCCCGATGCGCTGCTCGCCGAGCTGTCGGCGCTGCCGCTGGCCTTCGAGCCCGGAACGCGTTTCGGCTACGGCTTCTCGACCGACCTGCTCGGTCTGGTCATCGAACGGATCACCGGAATGCGGCTCGGCGAGGCGCTGCGCGAAGCGCTGCTCGATCCACTCGGCATGCGCGACACCGGTTTCGAGGTGCCGGCTGCTGCCGCATCGCGGCTCGTGCGCGGTTTCGCCGACGACCGCGGCTGGCGCGGCTTCGACGACAAGTACGCGCTCGCGCAGCAACAGGGTTCGCCGATGCATAGCGGCGGCGGCGGGCTGGTTTCGTCGCTGGCCGACTATGTCCGCTTCGCCCGGATGATGGTCGACGGTGCGCAGGCCGGCGGTCGCCGCTTCCTGACCGAGGAAAGCCTGCGTCAGATGTTCTCGGACCAGCTCGACCCGATGGTGCCGGGCCCGGCCGCCTTCACCGGTCCCGGTTTCGGCTTCGGCCTCGGCTTCGCCGTGCGGCTCGACTGGGGCGCCTGCGCGACGCCGTCGCGCGCCGGCGAGCTGACGTGGTTCGGCATCTGCGGCACCGTGCTGTGGCTGCAGCCGCGCGAGCGCTGGTTCGCGATCCAGCTGAGCGCCAACATGCGCTCGCGGATGCTCTCGCGGATGGAGTTCCGGCGCACTGTCCAGTTCCTGCTCGACGAGGCGCAAAGCAATGAGTAGAGACGACGCGGACGCAGGCAAGGCGAGTGTCGACACGTCGACACAGGGCACGCTCTTTCACAATCCGCGTTGCTCGAAGTCGCGCGGAGCGCTCGAACTGCTGACCGAACGCGGCGTAACGCCGACGATCGTGCGCTACCTCGAGCAGCCGCCGCAGCCCGGCGAGTTGCGCGAGATTCTGCGCCTGCTCGGCCTGCCGGCGCGCAAGCTGCTGCGTACCGGCGAGGCCGAGTACCGTGAACTGCGGCTCGATGATTCGTCGCTCGACGAGGGCGCGTTGATCGAGGCGATGAGCAAGCATCCGAAGCTGATCGAGCGGCCGATCTTCGTACGCGGCGACCGTGCGGTGATCGGCCGGCCGCCGGAGCGCGTACTCGAGTTGCTGACGCCAGCGGGCTGACCGGCGCCCGCTTTTCTGCGCACTGCGTCTCGTCGGCACGAGCAGGCATAATGAGCCATCGAACCGGGCCGTCGCCGCCCCGCAGAAGGCCGCGCCGGCAGCCCTTCTCCCGCGAACCGAGTGCAGTCAATGGCCCAGTACGTCTACACGATGAACCGGGTGGGCAAGGTCGTGCCCCCCAAGCGAACGATCCTCAAGGACATCTCGCTGTCCTTCTTTCCCGGCGCCAAGATCGGCGTGCTCGGCCTGAACGGCTCGGGCAAGTCGAGCCTGCTGCGAATCATGGCCGGCGTCGACCAGGAGTTCGAAGGCGAGGCGAGGCCGATGCCGAACCTGCGCATCGGCTTCCTGCCGCAGGAGCCGCAGCTCGATCCCGACAAGGACGTGCGCGGCAACGTCGAGGAAGGCCTCGGCGAAATCGCTGCGCTGGTCCACGAGTTCAACGAGATCAGCGAGCGCTTCGCCGAGCCGATGGACGACGACGAGATGAACCGGCTGCTCGAGCGGCAGGGCGAGCTGCAGGGGCAGATCGACGCGGCCGGCGGCTGGGAAATCGAGCGCAAGCTCGAAGTCGCCGCCGATGCGCTGCGGCTGCCGCCCTGGGACGCAGACGTGACGAAACTGTCGGGCGGCGAGCGCCGCCGCGTCGCGCTGTGCCGGCTGCTGCTGTCCGAGCCCGACATGCTGCTGCTCGACGAGCCGACCAACCACCTGGACGCGCTGTCGGTGCAATGGCTCGAACAGTTCCTCGAGCGCTTCCCCGGCACGGTCATCGCCGTGACGCACGATCGCTACTTCCTGGACAACGTCGCCGGCTGGATCCTCGAACTCGACCGCGGCCACGGCATTCCATGGCAGGGCAACTATTCGTCGTGGCTCGAGCAGAAGGAGCAGCGCCTGGAAATCGAGGGCAAGCAGGAGGCCGCCCGCATCAAGGCGATGAAGGAGGAACTCGACTGGGTGCGCGCCAACCCGAAGGGCCGGCAGGCCAAGAGCAAGGCACGGCTGGCGCGCTTCGACGAACTGGCGTCGGTCGAAACGCAGAAGCGCAACGAGACGAACGAGATCTACATCCCGCCGGGGCCGCGGCTCGGGGACCTGGTCATCGAGGCGAACGGCCTGCGCAAGGCCTTCGGCGACAAACTGCTGTTCGACGGGCTGTCGTTCAGCCTGCCGCCGGGCGGCATCGTCGGCATCATCGGCCCGAACGGCGCCGGCAAGACGACATTGTTCCGGATGCTGATGGGCCAGGAACTGGCCGATGCCGGCTCGCTGCGCATCGGCGACACGGTCAAGGCGGCCTGGGTCGACCAGAGCCGCGACACGCTCGATCCGGCCAAGACCGTCTACGAGGAAATTTCCGAAGGCCAGGACGTCATCCAGGTCGGCAGCTACACGACGCCGAGCCGCGCCTACGTCGCACGCTTCAACTTCAAGGGCGGCGACCAGCAGAAGACGATCGGCCAACTGTCCGGCGGCGAGCGCAACCGCGTGCACCTGGCCAAGGTGCTGCGCGCCGGCGGCAACCTGCTGCTGCTCGACGAACCAACCAACGACCTCGACGTCGAAACGCTGCGCGCGCTCGAACAGGCACTGCTCGACTTCCCGGGTTGCGCGGTCGTGATCTCGCACGATCGCTTGTTCCT
>CALLYQ010000516.1 GCA_937858875.1 uncultured Lautropia sp.
CGTCCTGTCTTCGGGCCCGCCAGGTCGGTGTCCTGGTGCATGAACCAGGCGCTCGGAATGTGGCCTTCGGCGTAGGCGGCGGGCCCGACGCCCGGATCCATCAGGTCGTGACGGCAGTCGACGACGACGCAATCGTCGATGATCGCGGCGAGTTCGTCGGCACCGATCAGGGTCGTATGGCTCATCGGGATTCCATTGCGCCCGGCGCGACCGCGACGTCCGGCACGGTCGCTGCTGCCGTCTGCGCCGGCGCACGCGGCATCGCCAGCGTCGCTCCGATGCCGCTGGCCACGACCAGCGCGATGCCGGCCAATTCGGCCAACTGCAGCGATTCGTCGAAGGCGAGCCAGCCGATCAGCGTGGCGAAGACGACGCCGCTGTACTGCAGGCTGGCCGCCAGCAGCGTACCGCCGCGCGAGAACGCGCGCGTCATGCACATCTGGCCGATGGCCGCCAGCACGCCGATCGCGGCGAGCCCCGGCAGCGCCGCCAGTGCCAGCGGCTGCCAGCCCGTCGCGGCGGTCGTGGCGATCGCGCCGAGCACGCAGTTGACGACCGAAAACCAGAACACGATCCGCCATTCGGGCTCGCCCAGCCGGCCGAGCATGCGTACCTGCAGGTAGGCGGCCGCCGACATCACCGCGGCGACGATCCCGACCAGCAGCGCGAACTGCTGTTGCTGCTCGACGGTCGGCCGCATGATCAGCAGCACGCCGACGAAGCCGGCCAGCACCGCCAGATAGAGCTTGCCGCGCGCCGGCTGCGTGCCGCCCTGCCACCAGGCGATCGCCGCGACGGCGATCGCGATGAACAGCGGCGACGAGTAGTTCAGCGTCATCGAGGTGCCCAGCGGCAGCAGCCCCAGCGTGTAGAACCAGCCGAACATCGCCAGCGTACCGACGATCGAGCGCGACGCATGCAGCCCGGCCTTCTCCGACGCCAGCGTCACGCCGCGCCAGCGCATGATCGCGCCGATCAGCACGATGCCGACGACGCCGCGCCAGAACACCAGTTCGAACGCGCTGTAGTCGGCCGACATCTGAAGCTTGATCACCGCGCCCATCAGCGCGAAGGCCAGCGCGCCGGCAACCATCCATAATGCCTGCATCAGGCCTCCGCGCAGACGTCGAGCGGCAACGCGACGCCCCTGTCGAGCCGCAATGTCATGCGTCGATCCCGTCGAGACGCTGGCGCAGGAACTCGTGGAAATGCTGCATCCCGTCTTCCATCGGGCTCTGGTACGGGCCGACCTCGTTGTCGCCGCGTTCGAGCAGCGCCTGGCGACCGGCGTCCATGCGCAGCGCGATCTCGTCGTCCTCGACGCAGGTCTCCATGTACGCGGCGCGCTCGGCCTCGACGAACTCGCGTTCGAACAACGCGATCTCCTCCGGGTAGTAGAACTCGACGATGTTCGTCGTATGGCGCGGACCGCGCGGCACCAGCGTGGAGACGACGAGCACGTACGGATACCACTCGATCATCACGTTCGGGTAGTGGGTCAGCCAGATCGCGCCGTGCTTCGGCAGCTCGCCGTTGCCGAAGCGCAGCACCTGCTCGTGCCAGCGTTTGTAGACCGGCGAGCCGGGGTTGCGAAGCGCATCGTGGATGCCGACGGTCTGCACCGAGTACCAGGGCCCGAACTCCCAGCGCAGGTCCTCGCAGGTGACGAACTTGCCCAGCCCCGGATGGAAGGGCGCGACGTGGTAGTCCTCGAGGTAGACCTCGATGAAGGTCTTCCAGTTGTATTCGCACTCGTGGATCTCGACGTGGTCGAGCATGTGGCCGCTGAAGTCGAGTTCGCGGGCCACGCCGAGCCGGGCGAGGTCCTGCGCGACGTCGCGCGGCCCCTCGAACAGCAGCCCCTGCCAGTTCTGCAGCGGCGAACGGCCGAGCCGCACGCAGGGCTGCTCGTCGAAGTGCGGCGCACCGAGCAGTTCGCCCTTCAGGTCGTAGGTCCAGCGATGCAGCGGGCAGACGATGTTGCCGGTGTTGCCCCGGCCCTTCAGCATCACCGCCTGGCGGTGGCGGCAGACGTTCGACAGCAGCTCGATTCCTTCGTCGCTGCGCACGAGCACGCGGCCGCTGCGCTCTGCCTCGAGCACGTGATAGTCGCCCGGCTCGGGAACCATCAGTTCGTGGCCGACATAGCGCGGGCCATTGCGGAACAGCGTCTCGATCTCGCGCTGGTACAGCGCATCGTCGAAGTACGCGGAAACGGGGAGCTGTGTGCGCGAGGGGGAGAGGAACTCACGACGACCCAGATCCGACATCCTGACCCTCCTGAGCAAGTCGAAGGACGGAACCAAGCCTGGCGGAACCGGTTCGGTAGACGACCGCCGCCGACAAAGGGCGAAAGAATACTGTAATTATCGAACACGGGTAAAATTCCCCACTTTTACGATCAAGCAGGATCCCTCCTCGATGGCCCTTTCCGCCAGTCCCGAGCCAGGACAGCCCTGTGCCGGGGCCTCCGATGCGGCGAGCCCCGGCCCGTCGAACCCCGACCGCTTCGAAGCGGCCCTCGCCGAGCTCGAAGGCATCGTCCAGAAAATGGAAAGCGGCAGCCTGTCGCTCGAGCAGTCGCTGGCCGCCTACCGGCGCGGCGCGGAGCTCGTGGGCACCGCCCGCAAGGCGCTGGCCGACGTCGAGCAGCAGGTGCGCATCCTCGAGGCCGACGTGCTGAAGCCCTTCGACTCGACGCAGGTCGACGAATCGTGAGCGGCGCGACCCGATCCGCGGGCCCGGACCTCGCGCGGGCCGAGGCCGCGTTCGCCGACTGGATGAGCGGGCACGCGGCGCGCATCGAGCAGGCGCTCGATGCGACGCTGCCGCGCACCGGCGAGCAGCCGGCCGCGCTGCACGAGGCGATGCGCTATGCGGTGCTCGGCGGCGGCAAGCGCGTG
>CALLYQ010000517.1 GCA_937858875.1 uncultured Lautropia sp.
CCCGCCGCAGGGCGACCGCCGTCAACCAGCTGAGGTTCGGCAGCCGGCGTGCGCCGTTGTAGCAGGGCATGCAGACCAGCGGGCCATCGGCGCCGGCCGCCGGTGCCAGCGCCGGCAGCCGCGCATGCACCGCTTCTCGCAGCGCGCGCAGTTCGTCCAGCGATTCGCCCTTGAGCCGCATCGCCATCAACGCGGCGCCGATCGCAGCCGGCGCCAGGCGCCCGTCGAGGATCGCCTGCCACAACTGTCCGGCCGCGGCGGCGGGCAGGTCGCGCGCGCCACGCGGCCCGCGGCCGATCTCGTGGATGTAGCCCAGCAGCTCGCTCATCGCCCGACCCCTGTGATCCCCCCGCCCCGACCGCTCACTCGCCGTTCAGCAGCCGCGTGATGTCCTCGGCCAGCGGTTCGGCGCCGACGCCGTGGCGCAGGAACAGCCGCAGCCGCCCTTGCGGATCGAAGACGTAGCTGCCGGCCGTATGGTCGATCGAGTACGAGCCCGACGACGACACCTGGGTCTTCTGGTAGAAGACCTTGAAGTCCTTCGCGGTACGGGCGATCTGGTCGGGTTCGCCCCACAGCCCGACGAAACGCGGGTCGAAGGCCGGCACGTACTTCGACAGCAACTCAGGGGAGTCGCGTTCGGGGTCGACCGTCACGAACAGCACCTGGACACGATCGGACTTCTCGCCGAGCAGCTTCATCGCCTCGGCCATCTCGACCAGCGTCATCGGACAGACGTCGGGACAGTGCGTGAAGCCGAAGAAGACGACGACCACCTTGCCGCGGTAATCCTGCAGCGTGCGCGGCGCACCGGAATGATCGATCAGCTCGAAGCCGCTCTTCGCGATGTCCGAGCCCGTGACGTCGGTGTTCTTGAAGGCCTTGGCGCCGCGGTCACAGGCGGCGATCAGGGGGAGTGACGCGGCCAGCGCCCCGCCCAGCGCCGTGCGAAGAAGCCGGCGCCGCACCGCCGTGCCGGCGCGGGAGCGTCCGGCGACGATCGGCGAACGGGTCGAGATCGACAATGTTGCGAACCTCCGTGTTACAACGCGCCCCCCGGGCGCAGGTAGTGGTCGACCAGCAGCGCGCCGAACAGCGCTGCCAGGTAGAAGATCGAGTATCCGAAAGTCCGCCGCGCAAGTGCGTCGGAGTAGTCGCGCCACAGGCGCCAGGCAAAGCGGAGGAACACCGCCCCGAGCACCAGGGCGCCGGCCAGGTACAGCAGGCCGCTCATCCGCACCATGTACGGCAGCAGCGAGACGGCGACCAGCAGCAGCGTGTACAGGAACACGTTCAGCCGCGTGAACTCGGAGCCGTGCGTGACCGGCAGCATCGGCAGGCCCGACTTGCGGTAGTCCTCGATCCGGTACAAGGCCAGCGACCAGAAGTGCGGCGGCGTCCAGACGAAGACGATCAGGAACAGGATCAATGCCTGCGCGGTGACCTCGTTGGCCACCGCCGCCCAGCCCAGCAGCGGCGGCATCGCGCCCGAGGCGCCGCCGATGACGATGTTCTGCGGCGTCGCCGGCTTCAGCAGGACCGTGTAGACGACCGCATAGCCGACGAAGGTGGCCAGCGTGAGCCACATCGTCAGCGGGTTCACGAACCAGTAGAGCAGCAGCGAGCCGGCGCCGCCGAGAACCCCGGCGAACGCGATCGTGCCGGGCACGCTGACCGCGCCGCGGGCAAGCGGACGTGTGCGGGTACGCGCCATCCGCGCGTCGATGCCGCGTTCGATCAGGCAGTTGAACGCGAATCCGGCGGCGGCCAGCAGCGAGATGCCGGCCAGGCCCGCGACGAGGATCGTGGGCGGCACCCAGCCGTCGGAGGCGAGCAGCATGCCGATCAGCGCGCAGAAGGCGGCCAGCAGCACGATGCGCGGCTTGGTCAGCGCCAGGTACTGGGCCGCGATCTGGCGCCAGCCGGCAATGGTGTCGTCGACGTGGAAGGCTTGCATGCTAGATGAAGAGACGGGCGCGACGGGCGCGGAAATTCAGGACCACGAGCAGGGCGAGCAGCAGCGCGGCAACGCCATTGTGCGCTACCGCGAGCGCGAGCGGCAGGCTGAACGCCACGTTGGCCAGTCCCAGCCCGAACTGCAGCAGCAGCACCGCGAGGATCGCCAGGCCGAGGCCGCGCTGTCCTTCGGTGCGCATCACGCGATGGCCAAGCCAGCCGAGCGCGGCGAGAACGACCAGCGCGCCGATCCGGTGCATCATGTGGATCGCCGTGAGCGCCTGCATCGGCAGATGCTCGCCGTCGGCGGTCATGCCCAGTTCGCGAAACACGTGGAACGCGTCGGCGAAGTTCATTTCGGGCCACCAGCTGCCCTGGCAAGTCGGCAGATCGGGGCAGGCCAGCGCTGCGTAGTTCGTGCTGGTCCAACCGCCGAGCAGGATCTGCACCGACAGCAGCGCGAGGCCGACCAGCGCCGGTGCGACCAGCGCGGCCACCGGCTCCGGGTCGATGTAGCGCGGCTGCGGCTGTTGCCGAAGCCAAAGCCACAGCAGCAGCGCGAAGGTGATCAGCCCGCCCGCCAGGTGACCGGTCACGATCGCCGGCTTCAGCAGCAGCGTCACGGTCCACATCCCGAAGATGCCCTGCAGGATCACCACGCCGACCAGCGCGATCGGCAGCGCCGGCGACTGTCCGACCTCGTGGCGATGGCGCCACGCAATGATCGAGATCCCGATCACCAGCAGGCCGAGGATCTTCGCGATGTAGCGGTGGATCATCTCGCGCCAGGCCTTGCCCATCGACACCGGCCCGTGTTCGCCGCCCTGCTCGGCGACCGCCTGCGCGATCGCATCCTTGGCCTGCATCGGCGTCAGCTGGCCGTAGCAGCCCGGCCAGTCGGGGCAGCCGAGCCCCGCGTCGGTGAGGCGCACGTAGGCGCCGACCATGATCAGCACGAGCGTCAGCACCACGGTGATGCCGATCAGGCGCCGGTACCAGGGCGGCGAGCGCGAGGGCAGAGGCGCAGGGGCGGGAAAGCGGTCCGACATGTCAGCCGATCCTGGAAGCTTTGAGCAGTTTGAGGAGATCCTTCTTCATCCGGCTCGCATCGGGCGCCAGAGGATAGCGAAGAACGAGGTTGCCGAGCGGATCGAGCACCCAGACGTGATCCTGGGGACGGCTGCCGTCGGCGACTTCGAAGCCCGCCTGCGCCATCGCGTCGTCGGCGGCGCGGATGACGACCAGGCCGTCGTGCTGCTCGAGCAGCCCTGCCGGCGGCTGAGCGTCGGCCGGCACGATCCATGCCCGTTCGACGCGGTCGCGATCCTTGCCGGTGGTCAGTCGCAGCTGCCTCATCAGGTACAGCCGGTGTTCGCACTCGGTGTCGCACTGCGCGCCGGCGCCGGTCAGCAGAACCCAGCGTCCGCGCAGGCCGGCCAGGTCGGCCGGTGCGCCGTCGGGCGCGGTGCCGCGCAACTCTCCAACCGTGCGCAGCGGCTCGAGCAGCGTGCCGTAGTTGGTTCGACCCTCCGGACGGATCACGTAGTAGGTGAAATACGAAGCAATGATCGGGGCTGCGCAGACCAGCAGGATGCCCAGCGCAATCAGTCGGCCGCGGCGCACCCGACGACGCGCCTCGGCGTCGGGCAAAGAACCCGGACGGATATCGGGCGCCGGCCCGGCCCGGCCATCGGACGCCCTCACGGAATGATCATCCGCTTCGCGACGGTCGGACTCGCGGCTTTCATGCGTCATCGGCAAACCACTCGAAGGATTCATGCTGCTCGATTTCCTGACTTGTCATCGCTCCGCTGCGACCGCGAATGCAGCGGACGCCAGACGGCGAACCATCCCCAGAGCGCCGCCGTGGCCACGGCCATCGCATACCACTGGAATGCGTAGCCGCGGTGCTTGTCGACGTCCAGGCCCGGCTGCGGCCAGTCGCGCACCAGGCCGTCGTCGAACGGCACACCGGCACTGCCGACGAGCCGCACCGGCTCGGTCTGTCGAAGCAACAGCGGTTGCAGCCGAAGCCCCGACCAGTCGGCATAGCCGGCCAGCGACAGGTTCTGCCAGATCCGCTGGGATGGCTCGGGCGGCGGCAAGCGCTTCAGTTCGAGGACCTGCGCGAGGTCCTGCTGCGCAATCCCGGTCAGCTCGACAACTGTGCCCGGTACCGGCAGCCCCGGGATCCGCGTTCGAT
>CALLYQ010000518.1 GCA_937858875.1 uncultured Lautropia sp.
CATCCTTCACTTCCATCATCGCGTCGAGGATCAACTGGTCGAAGCTGCCGTTGAAATTGCCGCGCCGGTAAAGCAGCCCTTCGGTCACGGCCAGCGTCTCTTCGAGCTTCTGCGCGTGCGGCGCGCGCACCTTGTCGATATGAGCCTGCATTTCAGCATCGGCCGGCAGCAGCTCGGAGAACACCGGCAACAGCCGGTAGCGGTAGTCGGCGACCGCGCCGGACTTCACGTCGAGATCGAGCACGCCAAGGAACTTGCCGTTCGAACCGGCGTTCGTGACCAGCGTGCGACCGCCCGCGTTCGAGACGATGACCGGCTGCGGCACGCCATCGTGCGTGTGTCCGCCGAGGATCGCGTCGACGCCACGTACGCGCGACGCCATCTTCAGGTCGACGTCCATTCCGTTGTGCGAGAGCACGACGACGACCTGCGCGCCCTTGCCTCGCACCTCGTCGACAACTTTCTGCAGTTCCTCGTCGCGGATGCCGAAGCTCCAGTCGGGCACCAGGTAGCGCGGATTGGCAATCGGCGTATAGGGGAAGGCCTGGCCGATGATCGCGACCGGCACGCCATTGATTTCCTTGAGCACGTGCGAAGGAAACACCGGATCTTCGAAGTCGGTCGTGCGGACGTTCTGCGCGACGAAATCGATGTGGCCGTTCAGGTCGCGCGCGATGAGCTCCTCGACCCTTTCGGCGCCGTAGGTGAACTCCCAGTGCGCGGTCATCACGTCGACACCCAGCAGTTTGCAGGCGTCGACCATGTCCTGGCCCTTCGACCACAGCGCGGTCGCCGACCCCTGCCAGGTGTCGCCGCCGTCGAGCAGCAGCGCGCCAGGGCGCGAAGCCTTCAAGCGCTTGACCAGCGTGGCCAGGTGCGCAAAGCCGCCGACCTTGCCGAAGCGCAGCGACGCGGCCTCGAAATCCAGGCAGGTGAACGCGTGCGCATCGGCGCTGCCCGGCGCGATGCCGTAGGCCTTCAGCAGTGCCTCGCCGACCAGGTGCGGGGCGCGGCCGAAGGCTTCGCCGACGCCGATGTTCATGCTCGGCTCGCGGAAGCGGATCGGCAGCAGCTGCGCATGGCAGTCGGTGAAGTGCAGCAGGCTGACCTGCCCGAAACGCGGCAGCTCGTAGATGGCCTCGGCGGCGGCGCGCGGGGTCGCGGTAGCGCCGTCGCCGGCCCGCGCGGCAGCGGCCAGCGGCATGCCGGCCGCCGACGCCATCGCCAGCACGTGCAGGAACTCCCTTCGACTCGGCATCGTTGCGGATCGGTCGCTGCCGCTCACTGGTTGACCGGCGATTCCGGATCGAGCAACAGCGCCATCACGTCTTTCAGCTGCTCATCGGTCAGGATGCCGGCGGCACCGAAACGCGGCATGTGGTTGCAGGCGGCATATGCATGCGAGTTCCACAACCGGCCCCAGGTGTAGCGCAGCACCTGTTCGGTCGCGCCGCCGCGCAGCTTGCCGTAGTTGTGCAGCGAAGGGCCGATCGTGCCGAACGCGATCTCGGCCTTCGACAGCTCGTGGCAGGCGTAGCAATTGCCGCCGGCGACCGTCTTCTCGGTGTCGTTGAACTGCAGGCCGCGGCCGCTCTGCGCGATCTTCTCGCCTTCCTTCCAGTCGCCGAGATACTTGCCGTCGGCCGGATAGACGATCGAATCCATCGCCGCCTTCTCGAGGCTGGCCTTGACCTCCTGCGGCAGTTCCTTGCCCGACCAGGTGCTGCACTGCTTCTGCAGATCGCTCTGCTCGAGCCTGTCCATCTTCGCGATGCCGCGTTCCTTGAACGACGCCTTCATCAGCGCGACGATCTCCGCATCGCTCACCGGTTCCGCCGCGTTCGCGAAACCGGCCAGCATCAGCGCCGCGACGGCCCCGAATTTCACTGCATTGCGCATGTCCGGTCTCCTCAGCGCTTGATCGCAGGCGAATCCATCTTGCCGCCCTTGGCGGTGACGCCCAGGTAGGTGATCAGGTCGATCGACGCCTCCGAGCCGAACACCATCTCGGGAAAGCGCTGCTGGCGGAAGCAGTCGTACATGCGCCACTGCATCGTGCGCAAGGCGCCCTGTGAGACCCGATAGGCGGGCCAGGTCGTGAACGCGAGCTGTGCCGGCCCGGACTTCGTCAGCTCCGGCAGGTCCTGCAGGCGAATGCGCTTGTTCTCGCCTTCGTGACAGGACGCACAGGAGAAGTCGTAGGGGCCGCCGCGGTAATGGAAGATCCGTTCGCCGCGCTGGTACGCCGCAATCTCCTTCGGATGCTGCTGCGGCACGTTGACCGGAACGCCGCGCGACTCCTCGACGACGAAGGCTGTCAGCGCCTCGATGTCGGTGGCCCGCTGGCCGGTGCCGGAGAACGGCCGCTTCGTGATCTCGGCCTTGTCGAAGCCCTGCAGCGCGACCATGCAGTGGACGATCCGGGTCTCGGCATCCATCACCGCGTCGACGTCGGCGAAATGGCGCGGCAATTCGGCATACGCGCCCTGGACCACACCGGGCCCCTTGCCGAGATCGCACTCCTCGAGGCTCGCGTTCTTCGGTCCGCGCTTTTCCTTCCACAGCCCCTCGCCGCGCAGCACGGTGAGCTCGGCCGGGTTGCCGTCCTGCAGCATCTCGCGGTAGCGCTCGATCTCCGCCTTCGTGTCTTCCTGTGCGGCCGCCGGCGGCGCACCGATCGCGATGGCGCCCAGCACCGCGCCGAGCGCGGCCATTGCCGCGCCCGCGCGGGCAGTCCTTGTCTTCATCTGCCTCCTCCTCGTGAGATCCATTGTTCGAATGCCGGCCGCGTTCGGCCCCGGAGCGAAGACGGACGTGATTCAGCTCACCGTGGCTTCGTCGGTGCGCTTGTCGCCCTTGTTGTCGACCCAGCTGATGGTGACCTTGTCGCCGGCCTTGCCGCCGCGGATCTTGAACTGCATGTACGGGTTCTTCGCGATCGCCGGTCCCCAGTGCGCTTTCAGCA
Source organism: uncultured Lautropia sp. (assembly GCA_937858875.1). Classification (GTDB taxonomy): domain Bacteria; phylum Pseudomonadota; class Gammaproteobacteria; order Burkholderiales; family Burkholderiaceae_E; genus Zeimonas. The sequence goes on from CALLYQ010000518.1 coordinate 2,966, forward strand.
CTGGCTTGTCGTTCAGCGATGCGACGACCTCGCTGATGTACCAGGCCGGGATCGTCTTGCCTTCGGCGTCCTTGCGCTGGCCGGTTTCCATCTCGTGTGCCATCAGCACGCGCACGTCGACGACGTCGCCCTTCGCGCTGGCACGGATCTTCATCGGGTCTGCCATGTCTTTCTCCGGATGCGGTTCTCGATGCGCGCCGGCTCAGCCGCCGCAGCCGCCGAGCGTGACCTTGATTTCCTTGCGGGCCATGTAGTACTTGCCGCCCGCTTTCGCGACGGCGACGACGTCGGAACTCTGGCCCATCTTGATCCGCATGTTGACGTCGGGTTCGGCACCATCGACGATCTCGTAGCTGCCGGCCAGCGCGTTCGGGTTCTTCTCGACGAGCAGCGCGAGCATCTCGGTGCCGGGCAGCGAGCTGCGCACGCCCACCGGCACCACGGCGCCGTTCTCGGCGATGTCCGGCGAGGTGATGATCACGTCGCCGGATTCGGTGGCATCGGCGGCGCCCAGCGCCTTCAGCGTATCGGCGATGCCCTGGGACTGGAAGGCCGCGCGGTCGAACTCGGCGGCCGACGCGGTGCCGGGCTCGAGCAGGCCGACCGCGACCAGCGCGTCGTACAGGCCGGCGCCTGCGCCGGCCTGCAAGACGGTACGACGTGACTGCTTCATCTGATTGTCTCCTTCGGACAAAGTCTGCACCGGCGCCAGGCGCCGTCGATGCAGGATTTATAACATCGTCGCAGCGACGCGCTAGCCCGCCCCATCGAGGATCCATCCGACGATGCGGCGGACGTCCTCGTCGTGGATCGTCGCGTTGGCCGGCATCGGCACCTGTCCCCAGACGCCCTGAACTCCATTCTTCACCCGGCCGGCCAGCAGCGCAGCGGCACCCGGCTGTCCGCGATATCGCTCGGCGACCTCGCGAAACGACGGGCCGACCATCCGCCTGTCGACGCCATGGCAGGCCATGCAGTTTGCCGATGCCGCCAGCTGCGCTGGCGCCGGGTCGGCAGCCTCGCTGTCGCCGCCATCGGCGCCGGTCGCGCCGGTCGCGGCCAAAGGCGGCGCCACCGCGACCGACGGCGGTCTCGCGAGCGCGGCCAGCACGGTCGCGCGGGCCGCTTCGCGCGCAGCACCGGCCTCGGCGAGCGCTGCCAGCGGCGGCTTCGTGGTGTCTGATCCGCGCAC
>CALLYQ010000519.1 GCA_937858875.1 uncultured Lautropia sp.
CGTGCGACAGCGCCTTGGCGATCATGACGCGCCGCTTCATGCCGCCCGAAAGCGTCATGATCTTGTCGTCCTTCTTGTCCCACAGCGACAGGTCGCGCAGCACCTTCTCGATGTGCGCCGGGTTCGGCGGCTTGCCGAACAGGCCGCGGCTGAACGACACGGTGGCCCAGACAGTCTCGAAGGCGTCGGTCGTCAGCTCCTGCGGGACCAGGCCGATCATCGCGCGCGCGGCCCGATAGTCGTCGACGATGTCGTGGCCGCCGACGCGCACTCGGCCGCTGCTGGGTTTCACCAGCCCGCATACGCTGCCGATCAGCGTGGTCTTGCCGGCTCCGTTCGGGCCCAGCAGCGCGAAGATTTCTCCCTGGCGGATTTCGAGGTCGATCCCATTGAGGGCACGGTGGCCCGAGTCGTAGGTCTTGGACAGCTTCTCGATCGAGACGATGGCGTTCATGCCGGGCGGTGGCCGAAGTGGGAGCGGGGCGGTAGCATCTTCGCATCTCCACGACCTCTGCCCGTGAGGGCCGTGCATGCGCGATGCCGACAACCTCATTCTCGCTGTTCGAAACGGTGCTTGGCGAATGCGCGATCGCCGGGGACGAGCGCGGCGTGATCGGCGTACAACTGCCCGAAAGCAGCGCAGCGGAGACCCGCGCGCGAATCGGGCGCGACTTCCCTGGGGCTGAAGAAGCGCCGGCGCCCGAGGCGGTGCGAGCCGTGATTGCCCGGATCGCCGCGCTGCTGCGCGGCGAGCGCGACGCGCAGGGCCGGCTCGACGACCTGTGTTCGGTCGAGCTCGACATGACCACCGTCTCGCCGTTCCAGCGCCGCGTCTACGAGGCCACCCGGGCGATCCCGCCCGGCCGCACGATCACCTACGGCGAATTGGCCGCGCAGATCGGCGAACCCGGCGCCGCCCGCGCCGTCGGTCACGCGCTCGGCCTGAACCCGTTCGCGCCGGTCGTGCCATGCCATCGCGTGCTGGCGGCCGGCGGCAAGTCCGGCGGTTTCTCGGCTGAGGGCGGCGTGGCCACGAAGCTGCGGATGCTGCAGGTCGAGGGCGCTCGGTTCGGCGATTCGCCGGGCCTGTTCGATGCCGGTTCGGAGTGATCGGGAGGGGGAGGGCAGGGGCACGTCGCTTGCACCAAAGGCCGTTCTGCTCCGATTCACCGCAGGAGGTTCGACGATGACCCAGGTTTCCGAAATGATGACCCGCGGCGTACGCACGATGATGCCGGCCGACACGCTGCAGGCGGCGGCGCAGGCGATGGAAGAACTCAACGTCGGATCGGTACCGGTGTGCCGTGACGGCCGCCTGGTCGGCATCGTCACCGACCGCGACATCGTGCTGCGCGGCGTCGCGCAGGGCTGCCCGGCCGACAGCACCACGGTCGACCAGGTGATGAGCAAGGATGTCCAGTGGTGCTTCGACGACGAATCGCTGGACGACGTCACCCGCAAGATGTGCGACTCGCAGATCCGGCGATTACCGGTGCTCGATCGCTCGAACCAGCTCGTCGGGATCGTGTCGCTCGGCGATGTCGCCGTGAAGGGCGACCACGGCAACGCGTCCGAAGCACTGACCGACATCTCGATGCCGGCCGGACCCGATCGGTCGGGTCTCAGCGCGGCCAGTGGTGCAGCCGGTGGCGGCGCCGATGCCGCGCGCGCAGAAACTCGTAGCTGAGCTCGAGCAAGCGGCGTCGGCCGCTCCTGCCGCGCCGCTCAGGTCCGCGCCCAGCGCCGAAGCAGGTTGTGATACACCCCGGTCAAGCGCAGCAACTTCGGATCCTCCGCCGGTAGCGACGCCCCCAGCGCCTGGATCGACTGATCCAGATCGAACAGCAGCGTCCGCTCGCCGTCGTCGGCCACCATGCTCTCGATCCACATGATCGACGAGACGCGGGTCCCGCGCGTGACCGGCGTGACGCGATGCAGGCTGCTCGAAGGGTAGAGGACCATGTCTCCGGCCGGCAGCTTGACCGCCTGTACGCCGAACGGCCCTTCGATCTGCAGTTCGCCGCCCTCGTATTCGTCGGGCTGCGACAGGAACAGCGTGGCCGACAGGTCGCTGCGCAGCGTGATCCCGGTGCCGGCGATCGGCATCAGTGCGCTGTCGACGTGTGCGCCGTAGCTGCCGCCGTCGGCATAGCGGTTGAACCTGGGCGGATGGATCCGCAGCGGTAGGGCCGCCGACACGAACAGCGGCTCGCGTTCGAGCTTGCGCAGGATCCGATTGCCCAGCGAGGGCGCCGGTTCCTGGCCGTCGGCAAGCTGCAGGTTCCGCTTGACCTCGCGCGCGAGCGCACCGGCCGTCTTCAGGCCGTCTTCCCAACGCGCGTCGTCGAGCAGGGCCCGACATTCGCGAACCTCGTCGGCGGTCAACAGGTTTTCGATCGCGATCAGCACGGCGTCGGGCCTCTGCGCTTCATTTCGCGCGCGATCCGGGCATGGACTTGCCCACGATTTTCCACTGTCATCGCTCGACGAGCATCCCGGGGTCGATGTCGGATACCGTGGCACAGCCCGACAGGGCCATGCACAGCTCGAACTCCTCGCGCAGCAGACGGATCATGTGCGCGACGCCGAGCGCGCCGGCCACGCAGGCGGCATAGGCCTGCAGGCGGCCGACCATCACGGCGTCGGCACCGAGAGCGAGCGCCTTGAACACGTCGCTGCCCG
>CALLYQ010000520.1 GCA_937858875.1 uncultured Lautropia sp.
CGCTCCGGCGGCCGGCGATCCGGCGGCCGGCGCTCCGGTTTGCGCCGCTTCGGTTTGCAGCTGCGCCTGCAATTGCATCTGGGCCAGCTGCTGGTTCTTCAGCTCCAGCAGGCGCTGAAGATCGGCAATGTTCTTTTCGAGCAGCGAGACCCGCTCGGTCTGCTCGCGCAACGCGGCCTCGCTGGCGACCAGCGCTTCGGCGCTGACCTGTCCACCCTGGGTGCCCGTCGCGCTACCGCCAGCGTTGCCCGCTTCGCCAGGCCCGCTGCGCGACAAGCGCAGTTGGTCGCCGGCTGCCGGCGCAGCGCCCGTTTCGTCGACACGCGCGGTGATCGCGCCTGAAGCGCTGGCGCCGGTTTCCGCAACGTCGACCTTGCGCGTGGCGTTGGCCAGACGTTCGCGATAAGCGTTGAAGTCGGCCGCCTGCATCCGGATCTGGCGCCTGGCCTCGTTGGCGTCGACCGCCTCCATCGCCGCGCGATCGGGAATCGACAGCGTGCGGCCGGCACGCAGCTGGTGCACGCTGCCGAAGAAGGCACGCGGGTTGGCTTCGTAGATCGAGATGATCGCCTGCTCGACCGCAATGTCGGCAGGCTTCACGCGGTCGGCGATCGCCGCGAGCGTGTCGCCGCGCTGTACGGTCACTTCCGAAGGCGCCGCCTGCCCAGACGCAAAGCCTGGCTGCACCGAGTCCGGACTCGTGCCCGCCTGCGCGACGAGGCGGCGGCTGGGTGCCGCTGCGCGAGGCGCGCCGCCCGATGCCGGCTGCGCAGTGCGCATGGGCTCGCCTGCGGTGCCGGCCGCGCCGCCCTGCGCCGGAGCGATACGCTGCGACACCGGCACCGCAGCCGTCGAGGCGACGACCGGGGTGGCCAGCTGCGACATCACGGTCTTGCCTTCGACCGACTCGCGGCCGAACTTCAGTTCCGGCGGATCGAGCAGGAACGTGTATTCGCGAACGAATCGGCCGGCGGCCCAGTTCAATTCGACGAGCAGGTCCACGAAAGGCTCGTTGATCGGCTGCTCGGACGTGATCCTGACCACCGGGTTTCCGCTGGCGCGCTCCTCGACCGCGAAGCGCAGGGAACCGAGGGCCGGGCTCATCTCGATGCCGACCCTGCGAAACGCATCCGGCGCAGCCAGCCGCGCGGACAGGCTCGACAATTCGTCGCGCGACAGCGAGGTCACCTCGACGACCGCGTTCAAGGGCTGGCCGAGTCCCGACTCGACAGTGAGGCGACCCAGGCCGGCCGCGCTGGCCGAGGCTGGCATGCCCCCGGCGAGGACTGCGGCGACTGCCATGGCCAGCAAGGTCGGCCGCCCCGCAACGCGCCGGAAACTCCGGCCTTCAACCGCTGAATTCACACTAGTCCCCACGCACGAAAAGGTGGATTCGAGGCTATCACCCGCAATTTGGGCGAACAAGCCGAAGCGACACCGGGCGTGCACCGCCCGTCGGCCGCAACGTGCACTGGTCGGCTATCGGCAACACGGTCCGGCAGGCGGCGGCGAACGGCCGCTGCGCGGCGCCTCGTAGCTCAGAGGCCAAGAGCCTCTCAGTCCACCAGGATGCGCAGCATGCGCCGCAGCGGCTCGGCAGCCCCCCACAGCAGCTGGTCGCCGACGGTGAACGCGCTGACGAACTCGGGACCCATCGCCAGCTTGCGCATCCGCCCGACCGGGATCGACAGCGTGCCGGTGACCGCGGTCGGCGACAGTTCGCGGATGCTCGCCTCGCGCTCGTTGGGCACCAGTTTCACCCACTCGTTGGCTTCGCCGACGATCGCCTCGATGTCTTCCAGCGGCACGTCTTTCTTCAGCCGCAGCGTCAGCGCCTGGCTGTGGCAGCGCATCGCGCCAATGCGCACGCACAGGCTTTCGATCGGAATGTGCCCGTCGCCGCTCTCCGGCAGGCCGAGGATCTTGTTGCACTCGGCATCGCCCTTCCATTCCTCGCGCGAGGTGCCGTTGCCCAGGTCCTTGTCGATCCAGGGAATCAGGCTGCCAGCCAGCGGCACGCCGAAGTGCCTGGCCGGGAAGGCCTGAGAACGCATCGTTTCGGCGACGCGCGCGTCGATGTCGAGGATCGGCGAGTCGGGTTCGGACAGCTGCGCGCGCGCCGAATCGTGCAGGCACCCCATCTGGCTCAGCAGTTCGCGCATGTTCTGCGCACCGGCGCCCGAGGCCGCCTGGTAGGTCATTGCACTGATCCAGTCGACCAGGCCTTCGCGGAACAGGCCGTTGAGCCCCATCATCATCAGGCTGACCGTGCAGTTGCCGCCGATGAATTCCTTGTTGCCGCGCCTGAGCGCGTCGCGAATGACCTTCAGGTTGACCGGATCGAGCACGATCACGGAATCGTCTTTCATCCGCAGCGTGGACGCCGCGTCGATCCAGTAGCCGCTCCAGCCCTGCGAGCGCAGTTGCGGGAACATCTCGCTGGTCCAGTCGCCGCCCTGGCAGGTCAGGATCACATCCATCTTCGCCAATGCGTCGACCGACTTCGCGTCGGCCAGCTTCGCATCGCCGGCGTTGGGCACTTCGGGCGCGGCGCCGCCGGCATTCGATGTACTGAAGAACACCGGCTCGATCTGCGCGAAGTCGTTCTCTTCACGCATCCGTTGCATCAGCACGGAACCGACCATTCCGCGCCAGCCCACCAATCCGACCTTCAACATCTGCTTCTCCTTCAGAGCGCCGCGAGTACCGCGTCGCCCATTGCCTTCGTTCCGACCGTCCGCTTGCCGGGTTCGGCGATGTCCGCCGTGCGGTAGCCCTGCGCCAGTACCTTGCGCACCGCCGCCTCGACGCGCTGCGCCGCGGCCTCCTGGCCCAGCGAGTGGCGCAGCAGCATCGCCGCCGACAGGATCGTGGCCAGCGGATTCGCGGCGTCCTTGCCGGCGATGTCCGGCGCCGAACCGTGGATCGGTTCGTACATGCCGAAGCTGCGCGCGTTCAGCGAGGCCGACGGCAGCATGCCGATCGAGCCGGTCAGCATCGACGCCTCGTCGGACAGGATGTCGCCGAACATGTTGCCGGTGACGATCACGTCGAACTGCTTCGGGTTGCGCACGAGTTGCATCGCGGCGTTGTCGACGTACATGTGCTCGAGCTCGACGTCGCGATATTCGCCGTGCACCTCGGTGACCACGTCGCGCCAGAACTGCGTGGTCTCGAGCACGTTGGCCTTGTCGACCGAGCAGACGCGGCGCTTGCGCTTGCGCGCCGTCTCGAACGCGAGGCGCGCGATGCGCCGGATCTCGCCCTCGGTATAGCGCATCGTGTCGAAGCCTTCGCGCTCGCCGTCGTCGTTGGTGCGCACGCCGCGCGGCTGGCCGAAGTAGATATCGCCGGTCAGCTCGCGCAGGATCAGCAGGTCGAGCCCGGCGACGACTTCTTCCTTCAGCGTCGACGCGTGCGCCAGCTCCGGATAGACGATCGCCGGCCGCAGGTTCGCGAACAGGTCGAAGTGCTTGCGCAGCCGCAGCAGCCCCTGCTCCGGTCGCTTGGCGCGCGGCAGCGTGTCGTAGCGCGGGCCGCCGACCGAACCGAACAGGATCGCGTCGGACTGCTCGCACAGCTTCAGCGTGGCTTCGGGCAGCGGATCGCCGGCCGAATCGTAGCCGGCGCCGCCGACCGCGGCGGTCTGCATTTCGATCGTCAGACCGTCGGCGGCCAGTGCCTCGAGCACGCGCACGGCCTGTTCGGTGATCTCCGGTCCGATGCCGTCGCCCGGCAACACAGCAATCTTCATCTGGGGTCCTTGTCCTGGGTTCGTCGAATTCTCGTGTTCAAAACCAGCGCGGCCCGGCGTGGATTCCCAGGCCGGGCCGCATCGTCGTTGCGCCTGCCGGGAGCCGTCAGCCCGGCAGCGTCTTGGCCAGCCAGGGTTGCTCGCGCAGGCGCTTCGCCTCGAAATCGCGGATCTGGTCGGCGTAGCCGAGCGTGAGCCCGATCTCGTCGAGCCCGCGCACCAGGCAGTCCTTGCGGAACGCGTCGATGTCGAACGAGAAGCTGCGCGAGCCGTCGACTGTGCGCACCTGCTGGTTCGGCAGGTCGACGATCAGCTCGAAGCCGACGAAGGCATTGACCTGATCGAACAGCCAGTCGACTTCGCTTTCGGACAGGCGCACCGGCAGCAGCCCGTTCTTGAAGCAGTTGTTGTAGAAGATGTCGGCGTACGACGGGGCGACGATGACGCGAAAGCCGTAGTCGTCGAGCGCCCACGGCGCGTGTTCGCGCGAGGAGCCGCAGCCGAAGTTCTTGCGCGCAAGCAGCATCGACGCACCCCGGTAGCGCGGCTGGTTCAGCGTGAAGTCGGGATTCAGCGGCCGCTTCGAGTTGTCCATGCCGGGCTCGCCGCGATCGAGGTAACGCCACTCGTCGAACAGGTTCGGCCCGAAGCCGGTGCGCTTGATCGATTTGAGGAACTGCTTCGGAATGATCGCGTCGGTATCGACGTTGGCCCGGTCGAGCGGCGCGACGAGGCCGCGGTGAACAGTGAGACTGCGCATTTTCGGTTTCCTCAGCGCTTGGCCGCGCCCTGGATCGTTTCGCCGGCCCGCTCGATATCCTTGCCGGCGCCGGCGATCGTATTGCAGGCCCCCAGCGAAGCGCCGACGACGGCCAGCAGCAGGATCGAAAGCACTTTTTTCATGTCGTCTGATCTTCCTGAGCAGAGTTCGATTGGGAACCCGGGGGTTCGTCAGCCGCGGCGGACGTCGACGAAATGGCCGGCGATCGCCGCGGCCGCCGCCATCGCCGGGCTGACCAAGTGCGTGCGACCGCCCGCGCCCTGCCGCCCCTCGAAGTTGCGGTTCGACGTCGATGCGCAGCGCTCGCCCGGCTCGAGCCGGTCGGCGTTCATCGCCAGGCACATCGAACAGCCCGGCTCGCGCCATTCGAAGCCGGCGTCGCGGAACACGCGGTCGAGCCCTTCGGCTTCGGCCTGCGCCTTGACCAGGCCCGAGCCCGGCACGACCATGGCCAGCTTCACGTTCGAGGCCTTCTGCTTGCCGCGCACGACCGCCGCCGCCTCGCGCAAATCCTCGATGCGCGAGTTCGTACACGAGCCGATGAACACCTTGTCGATCCGGATGTCCTGGATCGCCGTGTTCGGCTTCAGCCCCATGTACTGCAGCGCGCGTTCCATCCCCTCGCGGCGAACCGGATCCTTCTCCTTGTCAGGATCGGGCACGCGCGCGTCGACCGGCACGACCATTTCGGGCGACGTGCCCCAGCTGACCTGCGGGCGCAACTCGGTGGCATCGATGCGCACGACCAGGTCGAAGCGCGCGCCCTCGTCGGAACGCAGCTCGCGCCAGAACGAGACCGCGCGGTCCCAGTCGGCACCGGTCGGCGCCAGCGGGCGCCCTTTCAGATACTGCAGCGTGACGTCGTCGACGGCGACCATGCCCGAGCGCGCGCCGGCCTCGATCGCCATGTTGCAGATCGTCATCCGGCCCTCCATCGACTGCGAGCGGATCGTGGACCCGGCGAACTCGATCGCATAGCCGGTGCCGCCTGCCGTGCCGATGCGCCCGATGATGGCCAGGACCACGTCCTTGGCCGTGACGCCGCGCGGCAAGGCACCATCGACCTGCACCAGCATGTTCTTCATCTTCTTGGCCGACAGCGTCTGCGTGGCCAATGCGTGTTCGACCTCGGAGGTACCGATGCCGAAAGCCAGACAGGCGAAGGCGCCGTGCGTGCTGGTATGCGAGTCGCCGCAGACGACGGTCATGCCGGGCAGCGTGGCGCCCTGCTCGGGACCGATCACATGGACGATGCCCTGGCGGCGATCGTCGATGTCGAAATAGGTGATGCCGAAATCGCGCGCGTTGTCGTCGAGCGTCTCGACCTGTAGCCGCGAGATCGGATCGGCGATACCCTGCGAGCGGTCGGTCGTCGGCACGTTGTGATCGACAACGGCCAGGTTCGCCGACGTGCGCCATGGCTTGCGGTCGGCCAGCTTCAGGCCCTCGAAAGCCTGTGGACTGGTCACCTCGTGCACCAGATGGCGGTCGATGTAAAGCAGCGCGGTACCGTCGTCTTCCTGGCGGATGACGTGGGCGTCCCACAGCTTGTCGTAGAGCGTGCGTGGCGCGAGCGACATGGAAAACAGCCTGAAAATCGGGGAAAAGACTGCCCCGGCGACAGGCGCGGGGCCGATCGTCGATTATGCCACGCGGGTCCGCGCTATCCGGCAATACCCTGTTGCAATGCAACAAAAGACGGACCCGCCGGGCGGTGCCGCTGGCTGGAGCCGCCGTCGGCCACGCTCATGCCGCTGCGCTTCCTGCGACGCAGTCGGGTCTCAGCGGCCGCGACGCGACTGTTCGTACAGCGGCATCACCCGTGCCGAATACACTTCGAGATCGGCCAGCCGAGTCGCCGGCGACGGGTGCGTGCTGAGAAACTCCGGCCCCGACGCGCCGCCCTGCGTTCCCATCTTGCGCCACAGAGAGATCGCGGCGCGCGGATCGTAGCCGGCGCGCGCCGCCAGTTCGACGCCGATCCGGTCGGCCTCGGTCTCATGCAACCGGCTGTTCGGCAGGCCGAAGAAGCTCTTGTAGAACAGGTTGCCAAGGTCCGCCGAAGCCTGGCCGCCGCCGATCGCCATCACGGCCCCGCTGACCAGCACCTGCGCGCCGAGCTGCTCGGAAGCGCGCTCGCGCGCATGCTCACGCAACGCGTGCGCGATCTCGTGGCCGATGATCGCGGCGATCTCGTCGTCAGTCAGCTCCAGCTTGGTGATCAGCCCGCTGTAGACGGCGATCTTGCCGCCCGGCATGCACCAGGCGTTCATTTCGTCGGATCGGATCACGTTGACTTCCCAGTTCCAGCTCGTGGCCTCCGGACGGAAGGCCGCGGCCGCCGGGATCAGCCGCGTCGCGATCGCGCGCACCCGCTTGGTCAGCGCCGCGTCGGTGTTCAGCGCGCCCTGCTGGCGCTCCTTGGTCAGGATCTGCTGGTAACTGGTTGCGGCCTGCTTGCGCAGGTCGGCCTCGGAGACCAGCGGCGACATCCGTTGCGTCCGCTCGATTCCGACGGCACCGCCCGAGGTCGTCTGCACCGATTCGCAACCGGCCGACACCAGCGCCAGGCTCAGCGCACCGGCCGCGGCCAGTCGGCCAGCGCGGGTCTCGTGGATGGATCCCATCATCGTATCCTCGACATCGTTCGTGTTGTGTCAACTCCGTTCCGGACGCCGCTCCCCGTCTTGCGGCACCGACCTGGCCTGCAATTCTATTGCCGAGGGAGCAGACGCGCCCTCTGGCCCCGCCCGCCCAGGCGCCTGTCGCACGGATCCGCCGGGCCGTCGACTCCGTCCTTGCGCTGACGCAAGGCAAGCAGGCGACCTGCTCCTTATAGCTAGAGTTCCGAATCCCGAACAACGCTGCCTATCATGTCTTCCGTCGAACGCTTTCCGGATTTCTTCGCCCGCGCCCCGATCCTGACGATACGTGACCCGCTGGCGCGTTTCCTCGGAGCCGCCGGTGACGGGGTGCTCGAGTACCGCTATGCCGACGCCGTCCGGCTGGCCGGGCATTCCTGCCCGACCGTGGCAGGTGCGTACCTGATGATCGTCAACGGGCTGCGCCGGCTCTACGGCAGCGACGTGCCCGAACGCGGCGGCATCGAAGTCCACATGCGCGGCGCCCGCGACCAGGGGACTCACGGCGTCATCGCAGCCGTGGCCACGCTGCTGACCGGCGCCGCGGCCGAAACCGGATTCCATGGCATCGGAAGCCGGCGCCGTTTCTCGCGACAGAACCTGCTCCTGTTCGACGCCCCGATCGACGGCCTGCTGGCCCTGAGGCGCTGCGACACCGGCCAGGGAGTGCAGATCGACCTGGACACCGGCTGCGTGCCCGCGGATCCCGAGATGCCCGTGCTGCTGTCCAAGGCGATCGCGGGCCAGGCAACGTCCGACGAGGAACGGCGTTTCGGGGCGCTGTGGCAGGACCGCGTGCGGCAGATGTTGATCGATCATCCGGACGATCCGGCCCTCATCCGGATGACGGACTGGCCTGGCGCGTAGGGCAGGCGGGCAGCCGCCTCAGCGCAGAGGATCCGGTCCGGCGATGCGTGGCGTGGCGACCGACACGTCGGCGTTCTGCGCACGATCGCGCAGCGCGTGGTCGATCAGCACCAGTGCGAGCATCGCCTCGGCGATCGGTGCGGCGCGGATGCCGACGCAGGGATCGTGGCGTCCGAAAGTCTCGACCTCGGTCGGCGCGCCGTCGACGTCGATCGAGCGGCGCGCCGTGCGAATGCTCGAGGTCGGCTTGATCGCCAGCGACACGCGGATCGGCTGGCCGGTGGAGATGCCGCCGAGCACACCGCCGGCATGGTTCGACAGGAAACCGTCGGCGGTCAACTCGTCGCCGTGCTCGGTACCGCGCTGCGCGACCGACGCGAAGCCGGCGCCGATCTCCACGCCCTTCACCGCGTTGATGCCCATCATCGCGTGCGCGATGTCGGCGTCGAGCTTGTCGAACAGCGGTTCGCCGAGGCCGACAGGCACGTTCTCGGCGACCACGTCGATGCGCGCGCCGCAAGAATCGCCGTCGCGGCGCAGCTCGTCCATGTAGCGCTCGAGTTCGGGGACGACGCTCGGGTCCGGCGCGAAGAACGGGTTTTCGCCGACGTGCTTCCAGTCGACGAACGGTATCGGGATCGGCCCGAGCTGCGACATGCAGCCACGGATGACCGTGCCGTAACGTTGCGCGAGCCACTTGCGCGCAATCGCCGCGGCGCCGACGACCGGCGCCGTCAGCCGCGCCGAGGAGCGGCCGCCGCCGCGCGGATCCCGGATTCCGTATTTGTGCCAGTACGTGTAGTCGGCATGGCCGGGCCGGAAGGTCTGCGCGATGTTGCCGTAGTCCTTGCTGCGCGCGTCCTGGTTGCGGATCAGCAGCGCGATCGGCGTGCCGGTCGTGCGGCCCTCGTAGACGCCGGACAGGATCTCGACGCGGTCGGGCTCCTGGCGCTGCGTGACGTGCCGCGAGGTACCGGGACGGCGCCGATCGAGGTCGGCCTGGATATCGGCCTCGCTCAGCTCGAGGCCGGGCGGGCAGCCGTCGACGATGCAGCCGATCGCCGGACCATGCGATTCACCGAAAGTGCTGACCCTGAACAGGTGGCCGAGCGTGTTGCCGGACATTTCGAGTTTCCGAAGGTTCGGTGGGCGCGCCGGTCAACCGACGCTGGGACCGGCGGAGCCTTCGCCCGGCCAGCGCGCGAGCCGCTCGATCACCGTGTCGCGCGGCATCGACGCAAGCATCGCATCGACCGAAGGCGTCTGGGCAACACCGAACACCAGCAGCCTGACCGGCACCGCCAACTGCGGCATCTTGATCGCGCGCGCGGCCAGCGTGGCCTTGATCGCGGCCGAGATGCCGGCCGCGTTCCAGTCGCCTGGCGCCACGCCGGACAGCCGCTGCGCGAACTCCGCGATCGAAGCGCGTGCCGACTCGGTCAGGTGCTTGTCGCGATCGGCCGGCGCGATCGCGTCCGGATCGGGATCGTCGTAGAACAGCCGGGTCATGTCGGCCAGCTCGTTCAAGGTCTGGGCGCGCTCCTTGAGCAGGCCGCAGGCCACGGCGAGATCGGCGCCGCCGTCTGGCATGCGCACGCCGGCGCGTTGCAGGCGCGGCGCGAGCAGGCCGGCGAGCTCGGCGTCGCTGCACTGCTTCAGGTAGTGATTGTTCAGCCAGCGCAACTTGTCGAAGTCGAAACGCGACGGCGAGCGGCTGATGTGCGTGCCGTCGAACCACTGCACGAACTGCTGGCGCGAGAAGATCTCGTCGTCGCCATGGCTCCAGCCCAGCCGCGCCAGGTAGTTGACGACGGCCTCGGGCAGATAGCCGTCGTCGTCGTACTGCATGACCGAGACAGCGCCGTGTCGCTTCGACAACTTCTGGCCGTCGGGCCCGTGGATCATCGGCAGGTGGCCGTATTCGGGTACCGGCGCGCCGAGCGCGCGCAGGATATTGATCTGGCGCGGCGTGTTGTTCACGTGATCGTCGCCACGGATCACATGCGTGATCCGCATGTCCCAGTCGTCGACGACGACACAGAAGTTGTAGGTCGGAGTGCCGTCGGAGCGCGCGATGATCAGGTCGTCGAGCTCGACATTGTCGAAGGCGATCGGCCCCTTGACGATGTCGTTCCAGGCGGTGCCGCCCTCGAGCGGGTTGCGAAAGCGCACGACCGGCTGAACGCCCTCGGGCGGCGGCGGCAGCGCGCGCCCGGGTTCCGGGCGCCAGCGGCCGTCGTAGCGCGGCTTCATCCCGAGCGCTTCCTGCTCGGCGCGCATCGCGTCGAGTTCCTCGCGCGTGCACCAACAGTGATAGGCGCTGCCGTCGACCAGCATCTTCGCGATCACCTCGCGATAGCGATCCATCCGCCTGGTCTGGTAGAACGGCCCTTCGTCGGGATCGAGCCCCAGCCAGCGCATGCCGTCGAGGATCGCCTGCGTGGCCTCGGGCGTCGAGCGTTCGAGGTCGGTGTCCTCGATTCGCAGCACGAAAGTGCCATCGTGGTGGCGGGCATAGGCCCAGGCGAACAGCGCAGTGCGCGCGCCGCCGATGTGCAGGAAACCGGTGGGACTGGGAGCGAAGCGGGTACGAACCATTCGGGGAGAGGCGCGGCGAACGAAGACCCCCGAGTTTACGCGAGCGCTGTTGCTCCACCACTCTACTGGAGCGAGAACTCGACGACCATCAGATGCGCGTTGTTGAAGTCGCCGCGCACGCGTGCACCGAGCCGCTGAGCCAGCTTCAGCATCGCCCGGTTGTCGGCGAGTACGCTGCCGCGCAGCTTGCGCAGGCCGGCTCCGCGCGCCCGCGCGAGCAGCGCGCCGACGAGCCGCGTGCCGAGCCCGGCACCCTGCCAGTCGTCGGCGACCGCGAGCGCGAACTCGGCGACGTCGAACGGAAGGTCGTTGCCGCCTTGGACGTAGCGCGCCTCGGCCACCTGGAGCTCATTGCCGATCTCGTCGAAGGTCTCGGCCAGCAGTGCCAGATGCGACGAATAGTCGATGCAGGTCAGCCAATCGAGCGTGTCCTCGGACAGCTCGTTGACCGGCGCATGAAAGCGGCGGTAGCGACTGTCGGCCGACAGCGCGCGTACGAATCGCTGCTGCAGCCCGCTGTCCTGCGGCAGCACCGGCCGTACGAGCACGCTGCGTCCGTCGTCGAGCTGGACACGATCGATCAGCGCGACCGGGTAGCGATGAATCCGGAAGGTCGGGCCCGCCGCGTGGCCCGCCAACGCCACGCACGGCGTCGGCGCGATGGCATCGGCAGGCATCAGTGCTCTCCCGCGCCGAGCCGGGCAGCGCCCATCGCAACGCCGAACGTACGCACGAAGCTGCGCAGCAGCGCCCCGATGCCCGATTTCCCCGAGAGCTGCAATCCGCCGGCCGGCTCGATCAGCCTGATCGCGCTCGGATCGAGCGCGGTGATCGTTGCTCGACCGTCGCTGCGGATCAGCTGCGAATCGCCGGCGCGCAGGATCAGGTCCTGGCAGGCCTTGTCCTCGGTCAGCCACAGGCAGCCGATGACACAGACGACTTCGACGCCGAAGGCGCCCCGGAGCTCGACGCTGCGTCCGCGGCCGATGTCGACCAGTTCGCGGTTCAGTTTCAGTTTCATCTCGTTCTCCTGCAGATCCGCCTGGTTCATCCGACCAGGCCGGGGCGTCCGGTCCAGCCTTCGTCGCATGCGACGGCCGGATGCGATTGCCGCACGGCAAAGGTCTTCGCCAGCAGCGCCCGCGTGATCGGCTGCTGGCGATTCCACGGCATCAGGCTCAGGACACGCGTCAGCGGGCAGTAGCCGGTCAGCAGGACTGCCGCGCTGCCGAGGAACATCGTGTCGAGCACGAAACCGAGCGGCGGCACGCTGCCGATCACCAGGAATACCAGGTAGACGAGGCGCACCTGGATCGCCATCCGCTCCGGCGTGCGATCGCGATACAGGAACAGTGCCGCGTTCGCCGCACCCACGGCCAGCGCGACATCCACGGCGGGCTGGTATCCGGCGGCGCCGGCGCCGAGCAGGCCGAGCGTTGCGATCCGGAAACCGTTCGCCAGCATCCGGTCCGACCTCGTGTCGTGCGTCGTGTTCATGTTCGATTCCCTCCGAGCTGCCTCGAGTTCGTGTCTGTCTCGGTAGATGCCGGCCTGGACCGCATCGGTCGACGACACAGGGAGCAGTTTCGGAGCGCCCGGTATTGCAGCGATTTCGGTGCCCCCGCTTTTTGTTGCGCCTTTGTATGTCCGAAGCGGCGCCTCGAAGCGCGCGGTCGTCATCGGTCCCAAATCGGAGGGACGAAACGGGACTTTTGTATCCGGATCGTTTCGATCTTTTCCGTGAGGTATCCCTGCCGCCCGCGCACCCGGTTCGCGCCTACACTGTTCCGGTCCCGAATGCATCCCGCGGGCTGCAGCCATGACTCCGAATCTCCCGGTCTTCGACGACCTGATCGCCAGCGACGAGTTGCCAACGCTGCGCCTGGCTGCCGGGATCGACGACTGCAACGCGGCCGCCGGCGCGCTGTTCGGAGAAGCTGCACAAGCGCTGCGCGGCATGCCGCTGGCCGGCCTGATGCCGGAGCGCCAGCCTGACGGCAGCGAGTCGAGCGGCGCCTGGAACGAACGGGTCCTCGCCGCGAGCCGCGGACTGCCGCAGTGGTTTCTCTGGCAGT
>CALLYQ010000521.1 GCA_937858875.1 uncultured Lautropia sp.
GAGCCGGCGTTCGATGTAGTTGCGCCGCGGTCGCGCGGCGATCGCAGCGTCGATCGCGACGACGTCCGCCAGGTCGGCCGGTTTCAGCGCGCGGATGGCGATCGGAGGGTGAACGGCAACGCTCATGAATCGTACTCCTCGGCGTGGCGGGTTCAGGCAGTAGCGTAGGCGAAAGCGAGTTCGCGGTCGGTCTCTTCGTCGAGCAGGTCGTCGAGCAAGGGCAGCAGCGCCATCGTTTCCTTCTGGATGTGCGCGACCTGGCGTTCGACCATCTCGAGCGAGCCGCGCTTCAGCGCGTCCCAGCCAGGGGCATCGAGCGAGCCGGCCGCTGCGGCGCTTGCGAGCGGCAGCAGCTCGGTTGCCACCGCCCGGATCGCCTCATGCTCCTCCTCCAGCAACGAAGCCATCTCACCGTCGCCGGCCTCAGCCATGCGGGGGAACAGCTCGCGCTCTTCGAAATCGAAGTGACGCGAGATGTCCTGTTCGACGTGACGAGCGAACGCAGCGATCAGCCGGTTCAGTTCGGGGTCTGCCGCTGCGCCTGGGCGCATCCGGCCGAGGGCCTGTTCGACGCGTCCGAGCAGGTCGAGGTTGCTGCGGTGTTCCTCGTCGAGCGCGTGGCTGACCTGGCGCATGAAGCTCATCGTCGTTCCGTGTGATTCAGGTATTACAGTACCAGAATACGCCGATGCGCCCGCCCGGTCTTGACCGGAGTCAAGGCGGGGGGTTCGGGCTCGGAGCGTCGGCGGACGGGGCGTTCGGCGCAGCACGAGGTGCAGCGGAGCCTGCGCCCCATGTCCGGTGCAGCAACAGCGCGAAGAACCAGGCGTACGCGCTGGCGCCCACGAAACCGGCCACGGCGCCGAGTCGGGCCAGCAGCGGGCTGTCGACGAGGATGCCCAGCGTCAACAGCGCGAGCGCCGCGAAATGACAGCCGAAGTGGATCGACAAGGGCCTGTCGGCCGTCAGCGACGACGGGGTCGGCGGCAGGCGGCGACCGGCACCGGCATGCATCGAGGCGAGGAAGGGCAGGATTCGCTGCAGGAAACCGAGCAGCAGGCCGAGCAGCCAGCCCGCGATCAGCAGGAGTCCGAACAATGCGGGCAGGCCGGGCAGGGACAGTTCGATCACCAGCCCCAGTGCGAGCAAGAGGCTCGCCACGAGCAGCGCCCAGGCGATCCTGACCAGCGTGAACGAGCGACCCAGCGCACGCCGCAGCCCGGTGGCCAGCGCGACGGTCATCGACCGCAGATGTAGCGCGATCGCGGCTGCCGCGGCTGCCAGTGCAGCGATTCGCAGAGCCAGCGGCGCCACGTCGAACGAAGCCAGGCCGGCCAGGGCCAGCGCGGCGATCGCCAGCGCTGCCGAACTCCGCACGCGTGTCTCCGGAGGCGCCGGCGACAGTGCGAACATCGGCACCAGGATGTAGGCGAGGCCGAGCGCGAGCAGCCCCATGAAGCCATAGGCCGCGAAAACGACATGCAGCGACAGTGCGCTGCCGCGACCGAGCAGCGGCCAGCCGACGTAGGCACCGGCCAGCGCCAGCGCGCTCGCCAGTGCAACCAGCAGCGATGCCAGTGCGCCCCAGCCGTGCGCGACGACACCGTGCATGCCGCGCGCACCGACGAGGTTGCGCGCGAGCAGCAACGCGTAACCGAGCAGCGCAGCGACGACGAGCAGCGCGCCGGCGGCGAGCAGCCTCGTCTGAGCGAATCCCATGCCGAGCACGAGCACGGCGACGCCGGGCGTATATGCCCACCAGAGCAACGCGATGCTGCGCGGCGAGCCGACCGGCTGGCGCGTCGCCACGGGGAGCAACTGCAGGCTGGCCCCGATCGCGGTCATCGCCAGCGTGCCGAGCGTGATCAGGTGCAGCGCCGCCAGCGTCCATCCGAGCCCGCCCTGGAAGCGCGGAAAGGCATCGGCGCCGAAGAACAGGGCCACCCAGGCGAGCAGGTGGAACGCGATCGCCGCACCGAAGAATCGAAAGGGCAGCGAGGCTGGCAGCAGGCGGCCCTTGGCGCCGGACAGGAAGGCGCCGGCGGCGAGTTTCGGAGCGCCTGCCCGGGGCGCTCCCGGCTTCATTCCGCCGGGCGAAGTCGCAGTCGGACTTCGCCGGGGTCGCCGTCGATCCGCTCGGCCGTCCAGCCCAGCTCGGCGAGTTCGGGATACAACAATTGCGGATCGCGGTCGTGGTGGACGATCACCGGCGTCGCGCCGCTCGCCATTTCTCGCACCAGCGACAGGATTGCGACCAGCGGTTCGGGCGGCGGCAGGCCGCGCACGTCGATGTGCGCGCCGTCGGTTTCGTGCCAGCAGCGCGTGGCGGGGGAGCCGCCTTCGGGCGGCAGGGCAGAGGGCATCGGTGATTCTCCGTCTTGGCGCTGCCGGGCGTTCAGCGGCGGGCGCCGCGCACCGGCAGTCGTGTCAGCGCGAAGCCCTGGTTGTAGGCGGCGCGAGTAACGAGCGTGAACTTGAACAGCATTCCGCTCGCGATCGCACCCAGGCCGGCTAGTGCCAGCAACAGTGCCGAGCCGGTGGCCATCCGCCCGGAATCGCCGAGGGCGACCGTGAACAGCGCGACGAACGCGACCAGCACCGTCGGAGCGAAAGTACCGGCCCACAGCAGCGGCTGCGAGGCGCTGTCGAGTGCGGCGAGTGCGCGCGGGTCGGCCTGCGGCTCGAGGCGTCGTCGATAGGCCAACCAAGCGAGCCAGCGAACGATGGCGAGCGTGGCGAGCAGCACGGCGAGCGTGAAGACGACCCTTGCCGGATGGCCATGCGCCAGCGCCGCGACGAGGGCCAGGCCCGTGCCTTCGGCCAGGCCGGTGAAAACGATCAGCGGCACGAGGCTCGTCTGCCGCCACGCCGGGATCCCGCGCGCAGCCTTCAGGATGCGCGCCTGGCACCAGACGAAGCACAGCGCGAGCAGGGCGGCGACCGTCGCGAAACCGGGCAGCCCGGCCGCTGCAGCGACTCCGCCGGGCAGCAGCAAGGCGGCGACGAATGCTTCGCGCGACATCCAGGAAGTACGCGGATTGAAGAACACGTGCAGCGCGCGCATCGGACGGCCGATTTCGAGCCAGACGGCGAACAGGCCGAAGCCGACCAGCAGCACGCCGAGCAGCGTGGGCCACGGTGCCGGACGTCCGAGCGCCGACGACAGCCCGCAGACGGCGATCAAGCCGGCGCCGGCTCCACCGCAGACGAAGTTCGCCGCGGCGCGCCAGTCCCAGGACGCCTGGTGCCACGCTCGCGGGCCGAAACTGCCGCGTGTCGCGTTCATTCCTTGCGGTCCCACAGATAGTAGAAGCCGGGCCCCGTGCCGAGCTCCTCGTGCATCCGGAAGTGGCTGTTCTCCTCGAGCAGCTTCGAGACGTTGCTCTCCGGGTCGTCGACATCGCCGAAAGCCAGCGCCTGAGCGATGCACGAGTTCACGCAGGCCGGCGTCGCCTCGGGGTCCACGCCGGGGACCTGGCCCTTTTCGAGGCCGGCGTCGATCCGTTCGACGCAGAACGTGCACTTGGTGGCCACGCCGAGCCGCGAATCGTCGCGACGCTTGCGTTCGCTGTCGATCGGTTTGCCGTAGGCGAAGGTCGGCCGCTCGGTCTTGTAGCGGGCCTGATACGGACAGGCGACAGCGCAGTATGCGCAGCCGATGCACAGGTCGTAGTCGATCGTGACGATGCCGTCGGTGCGCTTCTTCGTCGCCGTCGTCGGGCAGACCTCCATGCACGGCGGATCGTCGCAGTGCTGGCAGCCGGTCGGGACGAATGCGCGCTGCACGTCCGGGTACTCGCCGAATTCCATGTCGAGCACACGGCGCCATTGCACACCGGGCGGCGTGTCGTTGGCGTGCCGGCAGGCCGCCGTGCAGGTCTGGCAGCCGACGCAGGCGCGCAGGTCGGCGATCATGGCCCAGCGCGTCATGGCGCCACCTTCGCGAGCTTCACGCGCACGATGTCGGCGCCGGAGCCGGTCGCATCGGTCAGATCCAGCGACATCGTCGCCAGCGTGTTCAGACTCGGCACGCCGAAATCCTTCGCGAACGGCGTCGCCCAGTGCTCGAACTGCCCGAGCAGCAGCAGCGTATCGGGGCGGATCCCCTGGCGCAGCACGACGCGGCCGCGCACCGCGCGCTGCGGCGTCGCGATCTCCACCGTGTCGCCTTCGTCGACGCCGAGCGCGGCCGCTGCGCGCGGGTTCATGATCACGCCACGATGGCCGGCGATGTTGTCGGCGACTTCCTTGATCATCTGCATCCCGACGTTGCCGCCCCACGCGTACTGCATGCTGCGCGCGGTCAGCAGCCAGAACGGGTAGTCCTGTACGCGGCCGCCGGCCTCGGTGACGGTGGCTTCCCAGAGCGCCGGGAAGTCCTTCCAGACCGGCAGCGCCTGGTACTCGGCCATCTGCTTGTCCCACCAGTGCATGTCGTGCTCGTGCAGCCGGCGTCCGAGTTCGGTGCCGACGCGCAGCAGCCGCTCCTGGTAAGGCAGTTCGAAGCGAAGATTGCGCTCGAGCATCGTCGGATACAGATACCAGTCGGTGCGCGGAAAGGGCTTCGTCGCCAGCCCGTGCTCTTTCCACCAGTCGAGGCCGTGCGCGTGCTCGCCGTCGCTGACTTCGGCGCTGGCGGCGCGACAGACCGCGTCCCAGATCTGGTCGCGCGTGTGTTCGGCGGCCGGATCGAGCGAGAAGTCGCCGTGCGCGTTCTTCAGCGGCACGCCGGCCGCGCCGCGGTTGATCGACGCGACGTATTTCTCGCCGAGCCCCGTACGCTTGGCCAGTTCGCTGGCGACGTCGGTGAAGTCGCGCGCTTCGCCGCGTGCCGCGACGACCGGCTGGCGCAGCGCGTAGCCTTCGTGGTCCCAGAACTGCTCGATGTACTTGGTGCCGCCGATCCGGATCAGCTGCAGGCTCTCGAGGTCGGTCGCGTCGGGGAGCAGGATGTCGGCGAAGTGGTTCGTCTCGTCGCGCGTGTAGGCGAAGCAGACGACGAACGGGAATCGCGCCATGCTGTTTGCGACGCGCTGCGTATCCCAGAACGAGATCGCCGGATTCGTCCGGTAGACGAACCAGACGTCGGGCAGCGTGACCTCGGGCAGCCCCTTCGGCGTTTCGTCGAGGAACATCCACGAGAAATGCGTGGGTCCGAGCGCCTGACTCCAGGCGCCGCTACCGGCCAGCGGCACCATCGTGCGGTATGCGTTGCGGATGTCGGGGCGCGCCGACCAGCCCTGGCGATCGGTCGGGTTCAGCGGGAAATCCATGAAGCCGTCGGCACCCGGTTTCGCGCTTTCGAGCCGCTGGGCCATCGGCCGCGCCAGCCGCACCGTCGTGCCGAGCGTGCCACCGGGCACTTCGAGCGCGCCGACGAGCACGGCCAGCATCGTGCGCGCCCAGCAGCATTCGAAGCCGCCCCAGCCGTTGTTGACGGTCTTGCCCAGCGTCACCGCGACCGGACGGTAGGGCATCGTGTTGCCGTCGATCTCGATCGTCTGTCCGACGCAGGCGTGGTCCAGGTATTCGTTGGCGATCGTGCGGATCGTTTCGGCCGGCACGTCGCAGATGCGGGCCGCCCATTCCGGCGCATACGGCTGCAGGTGCGCCAGCAGCTTGCGGAACGCGGTCTCGCCGCGCAGCAGGCCGTCGGCGAGGATTTCGTCGTCAGCGCCGATCTCGATCGCGTCGACGTCGACCTGCGCGTCGAGCGACTCGGCGATGCCCGGTGTGTCATGCGGACAGCAGCGTCCGCTGGTCGTATCGTGCACGAGCGGCTTGCGCGTGGCGCGATCGCGGAGATAGAAGCCGTGCGGACCGACCAGGTAGGGCGAGCTCGTGCGCTGAGCCAGATAGGGCAGGTCGAGCCGATCGCGCCCGGCCTCGTGCAACATCACGTGCAGCAAGGCGTACAGGAAGGCCGCGTCGGTCTTCGGCCGGATCGGCACCCACTGTGCCGAACAGGCACCGGTGATCGACAGGTGCGGCTCGACCTGGACCCGCTTCATCCCGCGCCGGCGTGCCTTCGAGTGGCGCCAGACGCCGGCCACGCCACCCGAGGCCTCGACGTTCGAGCCGCAGGAGATCAGGTAGTTGCACAGCGGCGTGTCGGCCGAGACGATGAACGCGCGATGCCAGAACTCGCCGTACAGGTGTTCCGAGTGATAGCACTTGACGCCCTGGCCCGAGCCGAAGCCCATGTCGACCGGCCCCCAGGCGGCCAGGAAGGCCGGGAACGTGCCCATGTAGGACTGCGGCGTGCCGCCGCCGCCGAAGCTGGCGGCCAGCCGCGGATAGCCGGACTCATCGAGCAGGCCCTCGTCTCGGATCCGGTTCAGGCGCTCGGCGATCGTCTCGAAGGCTTCCTCCCATGAGATCGGCACGAAGCCCGGATCCTCGTCTCGGCCCTTGCGCGGGTTGGTGCGCTTCATCGGCGACAGCACGCGGTTCGGGTTGTAGGTCTTCTGGATCAGGCCGTAGGCCTTGACGCAGACCTTGCCGCCGCCGGGGTGGACCGGCGCCGCGCAGAAGTTCGGTTCGACTTCGGTGGCGACGCCGTCGATGACCTTGACGGTCAGCAGGTCCGGACCGGCGACGCACTGGTAGCAGTACGTCGGGACGCGGCGCGATTCGGGCACCTGGCCCGCCGCTCCCCGCGAGGTCTCCGCAGGGACACCGGCGCATCCGCCGCGTTTCATGCGAGCCCGGCCTTGGCGACCTTGTCGGCCAGCCGAGCCGCCGTCTTCGCGACGTCGACGACGAAGCGCTGATGCTGGCCGCGGCAGACCACGTCGAGCCCGTCGTGCGCCTCGACGCGAAAGCCGACCGAGCGGCCTTCGACCGACATCACGGTCACATGGATTTCGACCATCATGCCGAGGGGCGTTGCGGCGAGATGCTCGATGTCGACGCGCGTGCCGACCGAATCCTCGCCTGCGTCCAGATGCTCGAGCAGCAGCTCGCGGCAGGCGATCTCGACGTCGCGCACCAGCATCGGCGTGGCGTAGACGCGCGCCTTCTCGCCCATGAAGTCGATCGTCCGGTCGCGATCGACGGTCAGCTTCATGCTGGAAGTCAGTCCGTCGGCAATCGTGTCCTTCATTGGATCCTCCGGGTTGGAATAAAAAATTCGTTGGGGGAGCGCCGGCTACAGGCCCAGGTAGGCCTGCTGCACGGCCGGGTCGTCGAGCAGTTCGCTGCCTTTTCCGGACAGCACGATGTTGCCGATCTCGAGCACGTAGGCGCGATCGGCGATTGCCAGTGCCGCGCGGGCGTTCTGATCCACCAGCAGGATCGTGATCGCTGCCTTGCGCAGTTGGAGGATGGTTTCGAAGATCTCGGCGACGAGGCGCGGCGCAAGCCCCATGCTCGGTTCGTCGAGCAGCAGCAGCTTCGGCGAGGCCATCAGGGCGCGGCCGATCGCCAGCATCTGCTGTTGGCCGCCCGATAGCGTGCCGGCAGGCAGTCGGCGCTTGTCGGCGAGCACCGGAAACATCTGATAGACGCGCTGCAGCTCGGGGTCGAGCCGGCGCGCCGGCCGCACGAAGGCGCCCAGGCGCAGGTTGTCCTCGACCGACAGCGGCCCGAAGACCTGGCGTCCTTCGGGCACCTGGACGATGCCCATCTGCACGCGCCGGCGCGGTGCCGCATGCGTGATGTCGACGCCGTCGTAGCGCACGCTGCCGCTTGCGGCCGGCTGCACGCCGGACAGCGTGCGCAGCAGCGTCGTCTTGCCGGCCCCGTTGGCGCCGACCAGCGAAACCAGCTCGCCGTCGGCGACGCGCAGACTCACCTCGTCCAGCGCGACGATCCGGCCGTAGCGGCTGGACAGGCCGTCAATCTCGAGCATCCACATGCTCCCGGTTCGCTTCGGCGCCCAGGTAGGCCTCGATCACGCGCGGGTCCTGGCGCACGTGCGCCGGTTCGCCTTCGGCGAGCTTGCTGCCGTGGTCGAGGACCAGCACCTGGTCGGACACGTCCATGACGAGGCGCATGTTGTGCTCGACCAGCACGATCGTCGTGCCGGCCTGCACGAGCCTGCGGATCAGCGCGCCGATCTCCAGTGACTCGGTCGGGCCGAGGCCGGCCGCCGGTTCGTCGAGCAGCAACAGTTCTGGTTCCCCGGCCAGCGCACGGGCGATCTCCAGACGCTTGAGCGCGCCGTACGGCATCGTGGCGGCGCTGGAGGCGGCGTGCGTCGACAGCCCGACGAACTGCAGCAGTTCGAGCGCGCGCTGCCGGCAGGCTCGCTCGCTGCGCAGCAGGCCGGGCGTGTGCAGCATCGCGGCGAGCAGGCTGCCGGGCTCGTGCAGGTGGCGCCCGGTCATCACGTTTTCGAGCGCGCTCATGTTGAGGAAGATCTGCGGCGTCTGGAAGCTGCGCCCGATGCCGGCGGCGGCGAAGCGATGGGTCGGCTGCCCGGTCAGCTCGCGCTCGCCGAAGAGGATGCGCCCGGAGCTGGGCCGGTAGACGCCGGTCAGCAGGTTGATCAGCGTGGTCTTGCCGGCGCCGTTCGGACCGATGATCGAGTGCACGCTGCCGGGCTGCGTCGCGAAGGACAGATCGTCGACAGCCTGCACGCCGCCGAAGCGGCGCGACAGGTGCTCGACGCGCAGCGTGCCCATCACCGCCTCCGGTGCTCTTCTGCAGCATGCGCTGCACCGGTTTCGGGACGGCGCACCAGCAGCCCGGCCAGCGTCGGCACGATCCCGCGCGGGAAGAAGATCATCGTCGCCATCAGCACGGCGCCGAGCACGATCATCTCGTACTCCTGCAGCACGGTCAGCGCCTGCGGCAGGATCGTGAGCAGGGCCGCACCGACCAGCGCGCCCCAGGTCGACGCGATGCCGCCGAAGACCACCATCGTGACCAGCTCGATCGAATGCATGAACGAGGCCTTGGCCGGCGTCAGGAAGCCCGAGTAGAACGCGGTCAGCGCGCCGGCGAAGGCGGCGAACATCGCCGAGACGACGAAGATCGTGAGCTTCTGGCGCGTCGCGTCGATGCCGACCGTTTCGGCCGCGACCTCCGAGCCGTGTAGCGCGCGCAGCGCGCGCCCGCGCGGCGAGTCGACGAGGTTCAGCGCGAGCCAGACGGCCGCGAACAGGCAGGCGCCGACGACCCAGTACCAGACGCGTTCGCCGTAGACCGCGAAGCCGAACACGGTCAGCTCGGGCACCGGCATGCCGTCGGGACCGCCGGTGAACTGCTCCTCGTTCGCGATCGCGATCGCGACGATGATCCCGAGCCCGAGCGTGGCCATCGCCAGATAGTGCCCCTGCAGCCGCAGGATCGGCCGGCCGACGACGAAGGCGAGCAGCCCGACGCCGGCCGTCGCAGCCAACAGCGCGGCCAGCGGCGGCGCGCCATAGGCGCCCAGCCCGAAGAAGCCGGCATGGCCGAGGCTGATCTGCCCTGCGTAGCCGATCAGCAGGTTCAGTCCGACGCAGACGATCGCATTCAGGCCGACCAGGATCGCGACGTTGTAGAAATAGTCGTTGGCCAGCAGCAGCGGGGTCAGCGCGATGACGAGCGCGAGCGTCACGAGTCCGGCCCGGCGTGCCCCGAGCGCGGGCATGGCCGCGCTGCGCCGGCGCGTCGCGGGCTCAGACCCGATCGCTTCTGGCTGCACCGAGTAGCCCATCGGGTCGTACCAGCAGGACGGCAAGCAACAGCGCGAAGGCGATGACGTCCTTGTAGGCGGACGACAGGTAGCCGGCACCGAAGCTTTCGAGCAGGCCCAGCAGCAGGCCGCCGACAATCGCTCCGGGGAAGCTGCCCATGCCGCCGAGCATCGCCGCCGCGAAGCCCTTGAGCCCGAGCATGATGCCGACATCCCAGGAGGTGAATGCGATCGGCGCGATCAGTACGCCACCGAGCGCACCGAGCATCGCGGCCAGCCCGAAGCTGAAGAACAGCACCTTGCGCACGTCGATACCGACCAGCTGCGCGGCGAGCCGGTTGTACGAGGTTGCGCGCATCGCCTTGCCCAGGCGCGAGCCGCGAAAGAAGGCGCTCAGCGCAACGACGGTGGCCAGCGTGACGCCGAGCACCCACAGGCTTTGCGGCAGGATCGTCGCGCCGAAGACGGCGATCGGCTGGTTGCCCGACAGCGGTGGCAGCGTGTGGATGCTCTTGTCCCAGAGGAGCTGCGCCAGCCCGCGCAGAAGGATCGACGCACCGATCGTGATGATGATCAGCGTGACGACGTCGGCCTTGCGCGCACGCCCGACGGCCAGCACCTCGAGCAGCAGCCCGACGAGCCCGGCCACGAGGATCGCGCCGACATCGGCGCGCCGAGGCCGACGAGGGTGACCGCGCTCATCCCGCCGATCATCACGAATTCGCCCTGCGCGAAGTTGATGACCCGGCTGGCGTTGTAGATGATCGAGAAGCCGAGCGCGACCAG
This sequence comes from uncultured Lautropia sp., assembly GCA_937858875.1. GTDB lineage: Bacteria > Pseudomonadota > Gammaproteobacteria > Burkholderiales > Burkholderiaceae_E > Zeimonas. The sequence goes on from CALLYQ010000521.1 coordinate 10,412, forward strand.
CGCGTAGATGGCGCCGGTCGTGAAGCCGCCCGCGAGAAACTGCGTCCACTGTCCGGTCATGGCGTTCGGATGCCGCGGCTGCCCGGTGCAGGCTCCGGCGCTATTTCACCAGCGCCCAGTTTCCGTTCCGGACCTCGAGCATCTGGAAGGCGTCGAGGCCGAGTCCCATGTGGTCCTGGGGCGACATCGTGAAGGTGCCGCCGGCGCCCACGTGCTTCGTCGTCTTCTCGATCTCGTCGCGCAGCTTCGCGCGGTCGGTGCCGCCGGCGCGCCTGATCGCCTCGACGGCGATCATCAGCCCATCGTAGGCGTAGCCGCCGAAGGTCGAGACTTCGTTCTTGTAGCGCTCTTCGTAGGCCTTCTTGTAGCCGGTGACGACCGGCTTCTGCGGATCGTCGGCGGGCAGGATGTCGGCCACCAGCAGTGCGGGCGAGGGCAGGCGTACGCCTTCGGCAGCCTCGCCGGCCAGCTTGATGAACTCGCCGGAGGCCACGCCGTGCGACTGGTACAGCGGCACCGGGATGCCGAGCTGGCGATAGTTGCGGGTGACCACGGCCGGGCCCTGGCCGAAGCCGCAGTTGAGCACGGCCTGCACGCCCGGCGTGCCGCGGATCTTCGTGAGCTGCGCGGTCATGTCGGTGTCGGCCGCGCCGTAGCTCTCGTCGGCCACGATCTCGATGCCGTGCTGCGGCGCCACCTTCAGGCATTCGGCGCGCATCGATCGGTCGAAGCCGCCGGCGCCGGAGATCAGCGCGAGCTTGCTCAGCGAGCGCGCCTTCATGTCGGTGAAGATCTTCTCGCAGGCCATGCGGTCGGTATGGGGGGTCTTGAACACCCACTTCCTGACCGGCTCGATGATGACGACGGCTCCGGCCATCGAAATGAACGGGATCTCGGCCTTCTCGACCAGCGGCACGGCCGCCATCGTCTCGCCGGTGGTCGAGCCGCCGACGATCACGTCGACCTTGTCCTGCTCGATCAGCCGCCGCGTGAAGGTGCGCGCCTTCTCGGCGTCGCCGCCGCTGTCGTACAGATGCAGCTGCAGCTTGCGGCCGAGCAGGCCGCCTTCGGCGTTGATTCGCTCGACGTAAAGTTCGAGCGTCTTCTGTTCGGGGTCGCCGAGGAAGGCGGCCGGACCGGTCGCGGCCACGAATGCGCCGATCCGGATCGGTTCCTGCGCCGCTGCCGGGGTGGTCGCACAGACCAAGGCGGCGATGGCCAACGAGCCGATCGCGAGGCGTGCACTGTCGAGCATCGAAGTCTCCCTTCCTTGTTGTCCGCGCTCATTGGCGCTATTCCGGCATTCTGGTGGCCGAATGCCGGAATGCGATTGACCGGCATCAAGCTCCGCGAGCACCAACGGCAGGTTACCATCGTCACCCGTGAAAAGAACCGTTTCCCGTCGTCCCGGCACGCCGGCTTCGAGCGTGCGCACTGCCGCACCCGGTGCGCGGCGCGAAATCAGCTGGTCTCGGGGGCAGCGGCAGAACGCGCGCGCGCCTCGGGCGCAAGCGCCGCCGGAGAGACCGTGATCCGGCCGGCACGGCGCGCCGACCTCGACCAGGTGATCGAGATCGACGCCACGGTCACCGGCCTCGAGAAGCGCCGCTACTGGCTCGACGTGTTCCGGCGCTACGGGGGCGGTGCCGACCAGGGACGCTGCTTTCTCGTCGCGGTGCGCGACCGGCGCGTGCTCGGCTTCGTCATCGGCGAGATACGCGACTGGGAGTTCGGGTCGCCGCCTTGCGGCTGGGTGTTCGCGATCGACGTGCAGCCACGCGCCCGCCAGCAGGGGATCGGCGCGATGCTGCTGAAGGCGATCGGCGACGCTTTCCGCAGCCAGGGCGTCGATACGCTGCGCACGATGCTGGCTCGCGACAATACCCTGATCATGTCGTTCTTCCGCAGTCAGGGCATGATGGCCGGTCCGCTGCTGATGCTCGAGATGGACCTCCACGAAGACCTCGGTCGATGAATCTCCAGAAGAACAGCTCGCTGGCGCTGTACAGCGTCATCGAGATCGCCGCCGCCGGTGGCCGGCACGTGCCGGCGGCCGAGATCGCCGCCAAGTACGCGGTCTCTGCCCACCATCTGGCCAAGGTGCTGTCCGAACTCGCGCGCGCCGGCATCGTCGAGTCGGTGCGAGGCGTCGGCGGCGGCTACCGCTTCGTCGGCAATGCCAAGCGACTGACACTTCTGGACGTGATCAGCCTGTTCGAGGACATCTCGTCGCCGCCGGGCCGGCCGCCCGGCGAATCGACGCCGGTCGCGTCCGCCCTCGAGACGATTTCGGCGG
>CALLYQ010000522.1 GCA_937858875.1 uncultured Lautropia sp.
GCGCGTCTTCGCCGCGGTCGCGGAAGTACTCGCCCATCGTGCAACCGGAGTAGGCGGCGATGTACTGCATCGCGGCCGATTCGGCAGCCGTCGACGCGACGACGATCGTGTACTCGAGCGCGCCGGTTTCCTCGAGCTTGCGCACGACGTTGGCGACGGTGGAGGCCTTCTGGCCGATCGCCACGTAGACGCAGTAGATGCCCTTGCCGCGCTGGTTGATGATCGTGTCGACGGCCAGCGCGGTCTTGCCGGTCTGCCGGTCGCCGATGATCAGCTCGCGCTGGCCGCGGCCGATCGGAACCATCGAGTCGATCGCCTTCAGGCCGGTCTGCACCGGCTGCGAGACCGATTGGCGCGCAATGACGCCGGGCGCGACCTTCTCGATGACGTCGGTCAGCTTCGCGTTGATCGGGCCCTTGCCGTCGATCGGCTGGCCCAGCGAGTTGACGACGCGCCCGAGCAGCTCGGGGCCGACCGGCACTTCGAGGATGCGGCCGGTCGACTTGACCGTCATGCCTTCCGAGATGTGCTCGTAGGCGCCCAGGACCACCGCACCGACCGAGTCGCGCTCGAGGTTCAGCGCCAGCCCGAAGGTGTCGCCGGGAAACTCGATCATCTCGCCCTGCATCACGTCGGACAGGCCGTGGATGCGGCAGATGCCGTCGGTGACCGAAACGATCGTGCCCTGATTGCGGGTATCGGCCCCGACTTCCAGGTTCTGGATCTTGCTCTTCAGCAGTTCGCTGATCTCGGCCGGATTCAGTTGCATGGGATTCCTCTGTATTCCTTATACCTTCATGGCACTGGCCATCTGGGCCAGCTTGCCCCGGACCGAGGCGTCGACCACCTGGTCGCCGATGCGGATCGACACGCCGCCGATCAGCTCGGGCTCGACCCTGACCGTGGCCTTGACCTGCCGGCCATGGCGTTCGGCAAGCGTGGCAACGATGTCGGCGACCTGCTGTTCGGTCAGCGGATAGGCCGACGAGATCTGCGCGTCGAGGACCCCTTCGTGCGCATTGCGCAGCGTCTCGAAGGCGCTGGCGATGTCTGGCAGGACCGGAATCCGCTCGTTCTCGGCCAGCACCTGCACGAAGCGCTGCTGCTCGGCCGACAACTGGCCGGCGGCGTCGGCGATCAGGCCGGCCACCTGCTCGATGCTCAGCCGGGGATTGCCGACGAGTTCGAGTGCGATCTCGGTGTCCGCCACGACGGCCAGGCGCGCGAGCGCCTCCGACCACGAAGGCAGCGAGTTCGTTTCGCTGGCCAGCTTGAAGGCCGCTTCGGCATACGGCCGGGCGATCGTGAGCGACTCGGCCATGATCAGCGCAGCTCGTTCTTCAGGTTGGCCAGCAACTCGGCATGGCGGGCGGCGTCGACTTCCTTGCGCAGGATCCGTGCGGCACCGGCAACGGCGAGCTGGGCGACCTGCTCGCGCAGTTCCTCGCGGGCTCGCTGCGCGGCCAGTTCGGCCTCGTCTTCGGCCGACTTGCGGGCGGCCGCGATGATCGCGCTCGCTTCCTGGCGAGCCTGCTCGATGAGACCGGAGGCCTGCTTCTCGGCCGTGCCGCGCACTTCGGCGGCTCCGGCGCGCGCGGTCTTCAGTTCCTCTTCGACGCGTCTTTCAGCGGCAACGAGGTCCGAGCGAGCCTTGTCGGCGGCGGCGAGACCTTCGGCGATCCGCCTGGAGCGCTCGTCGAGCGCTTTCGTGATCGGCGGCCACACGAACCTGGCGGTGAACCACCACAGCGCGAGGAAGACGACGATCTGGACGATAAGCGTCGCGTTCAGATTCACGACGATCCTCCTGTGTCGGTTGACGAAATGCTTGCGCGATCAGCCCACGAACGGGTTGGCGAACGCGAACAGCATCGCGATACCGACGCCGATCAGGAAGGCCGCGTCGATCAGGCCGGCCAGCAGAAACATCTTGGTCTGCAGCTTGTCCATCAGCTCGGGCTGGCGGGCAGCCGCTTCGATGTACTTGCCGCCCATGTTGCCGATACCGAGGCAGGCACCCAGCGCACCGAGGCTGATGATCAAACCGCAAGCGAGCGCGACGAAAGCGACGTTGGTCATAGTTGATTTTCCTGTTGAGAAATAACCGCGATTGACGAAAAAGAGCAGGGAAGGAAAACGGGCTCAATGCCCCTCATGCGCCTGCCCGATGTACACGAGCGTGAGCATCATGAAGATGAAGGCCTGGAGCGTGATGATCAGGATGTGGAAGATCGCCCAGGCCAGTCCGGTGAGGAAATGCAGGCCGAAACCCCACCAGGTGGCGGTGGCACCGAGCAGCGCGATCAGCATGAACAGCAGCTCGCCGGCGTACATATTGCCGAACAACCGCATGCCCAGCGAGACGGTCTTGGCCAGGTATTCGATGATGTTCAGCAGGAAGTTGAACGGCGCCACGAAGATGTTCGCGCCGAACGGCGCAGAGAACAGCTCCTTGAGGAAGCCGCCGGGGTGCTTGATCTTGATGCCGTAGTAGATCGAGGCGCCGAGCACGGCGCTCGACATCGCCAGCGTGGCATTGAGGTCGGCCGTGGGCACGACGCGCATGTACTCGATGCCGACGAGCTGGCCGAGCCAGGGCAGCAGGTCGACCGGCAGCAGGTCCATCGCGTTCATCAGGAAGATCCAGATGAACACGGTCAGCGCCAGCGGCGCGATCATCCGGATGTCGCCGTGCACGATAGAACGTGCCTGCTCGTGGACGAACTCGACCAGCGCCTCGAAAGCGCCGACGAAACGGCCCGGCGCCTCGACCTTCACCGACCGGGCCGCGCGATACAGCAACCAGCACATCAGCACGCCGAGCACCACGGACCAGATGACCGTGTCGATATTGATGATCGAGAAGTCGACGATACTCGTCTGCGGCGCGCCCGAGGTGTTCATGTGCCCCAGGTGATGGACGATGTATTCGGGCGCGGTCGGCGCGCTGGAACCTGCAGCCATGGATTACCGATTCTCTGTTGTTGGCGGTTGAGGCCTGGTTGCGTCTGGTCTCTGTCCCTGCCCGGCACCATCGGCCCGCTGCAACGGTTCGCTCCCGCGTGCGACCAGCGGCACCAGGAACGGCGCGTGCAGCGCCGCGATCAGCCCCGCCACCAGCGGCGGCCATAGCAGCTGAGGCATCGACTTCGCGGCCCATACGAGCATCGCGACGGTCAGCCCGATCTTGACGATCTCGCCGAGGAAGAATACCGCCGGATACGACTCCGGCGAACGCCCCCGGTGAAGGGCCAGACGCAGCGCAAACAGCGCGTTAGGGACGATGGCCGCAGCACCGCCGTAGACCAGGGAAAGTGCAGCTTCGCGACCCCAAACCCCGCCGACCAAAACGGCCAGCCCAAGTACCACGGCGACTTGCAGACCGACGGCTAAAAACATGCTATCCGGCTCTGCAGCGGACAAAGACTACGGATTCTAGCCTGCGGACCGTCGGAGGGCAAGGCGAGGTGCTGCAGCGCAACAACACTCGGAGGCAGCGGTCGCGTGCCGGCCCGCAGGCACGAGGCGAGCCGCTTGTGCTGCGATTCGGCCCAGCCACAGCGCGCAGGCCGCTTGATTGCTCAATTGGCCGGGGTGGGAACCCCTCGCAGCCCTCCGGGCGCAGTACGATGGCGAGGCCGCATTCGACGGTTCCGATTTTGCGAGAGACGACATGACCCGAGCCATGCATGCAATGGCCTTGCAGCGCAGCAGGCAACTGCTCTGGCTGCTTGCGCTGGCCGCGGCGCTGGCCTGGTGGCCGTCCGGCACTCCGGCGGCTGCGCCCGCGGGGGCCGCACCCGCGGGGGCCGCCTTCGCGACGGCCGCAAACGCGGCCGCCGCACCCGAATTTCCGGCCGCACGCGGCACGCAGACCCCCGCCTCGCCGCTGCTGCGCGAATTGGTCGGCACCGTCGTCGGCGTGCGCACGACTGCGATGTCCGGCAGCGAGGCGGCGGCTTCGCTCGGTGCCAGGCGGCTGGGCTCCGGCGCCATCCTCGACCCGACGACCGTTCTTACGATCGGCTATCTGTTGCTGGAAGTCGAGACGGTCGAGATCCTGACCGAGTCCGGCAAGACGATCCCTGCCAGCGTCGCCGGCTACGATCACGAGAGCGGCCTAGGCGTGGTGCGCACGGCCGTACCGCTCGACGGTACACCGCTGCAACTCGGTGATTCGGACGGCATCGAGGCGAGCGAGCGCGTGCTGACCCTGGGTCATGGCGAACCGGCCGCCACCGAACTGGTCGTGCTTTCGCGCAAGCCGTTCGCCGGCGGCTGGGAGTACCTGGTCGACCGAGCCATCTTCACCTTCCCGCCAGTCAACAACTGGAGCGGCGCCGCGCTGATGAGCACCGACGGCAAACTGATCGGCGTCGGCTCGCTGATCGTCAACGATGCGGCGACGGATCAGTCCGGGGTACCGGGCAACATGTTCGTGCCGGTCAACCTGATCAAGCCGATCCTGGCCGACCTGCTGAACAAGGGTCGCCGCGACGGCCCGGCGCAGCCCTGGCTCGGGCTGACGACCGAGAACGTGCGCGGCAACCTGATGGTGTCGCGGCTCACGCGCGACGGGCCGGCAGAACAGGCTGGGCTCTCGGTAGGCGACATCATCGTTGCAGTCGGCGACAAGCGCTTCGCCGACCAGGCCGAGTTCTACCGGCAGATCAGGCAGGTGGGGCCGGCCGGCAGCACGATCGGACTGCGGGTGCTGCACGAAGGCATGCTGCGCGAGGTTTCGGTGCGTTCGGCCGACCGTGCCGACCATCTGCGCAAGCCCGACGGAATCTGAGGCGTCCGCTTCAATCCGCCTCCGAAACGCCCAGACGCTCGAGCAGCCCCTGGAACTGCTCGATGCTGCCGAAGTCGATCGTCAGCCTTCCACGGCCCTTTGCATCGGCACGCAACTTGACCGGCGCGGCCAGCGCGTCTGCCAGACGCTCCTGCAGACGTATCAGGTCGCGATCGACGGCGTCTGCGCCGCGCGGCTTTCGCCCGCCGTCGTCCTTGTCGTCGAGCGCTCGCTGGACCAGCTTTTCGGTTTCGCGCACCGACAAGCGCCGTTCGACGACTTCGTGCGCCAGCATGATCTGCCGGGCTCGATCGACGGCCAGCAGCGCGCGTGCGTGGCCCATGTCGAGATCGCCGGCCAGCAGCATCGTCTGCACCGGCTCGGCCAGGTTGAGCAGGCGCAGCAGGTTCGACGTGGCGCTGCGCGAGCGGCCGATCGCTTCAGCCGCCTGCTCGTGCGAGTGGTCGAACTCGTCGATCAGGCGCTTGATCGCCTGCGCCTCCTCCAGCGGGTTTAGGTCCTCGCGCTGGATGTTTTCGATCAGCGCGAGTTGCAGCGCCTGCTCGTCAGGCACCTCGCGAACGATGACCGGACCCTCGTCGAGGCCCGCCAGCGCAGCGGCCCGGAAGCGCCGCTCGCCGGCGATGATCTCCCAATGAGAATCGGCGTTCGGTCGCACGATGATCGGCTGCATCAGGCCGTGTGTCCGGATCGACGCCGCCAGTTCCTCCAGCGCGGTCTCGTCCATCCGCGTGCGAGGCTGGTAGCGGCCCGGCTGCAGCCGCGCCAGCGGCAGCGTCGCCACCGGCCGGTCGTCGCGCGCTTCGGCAAGCGTCGGCGGCGCGTCGCCGCCGAGAAGAATTTCGAGGCCGCGGCCGAGTCCTTTCTGTTTCTGCCTGGTCATAGCTCTGCGTCCGGGGTCGTCGGTTGCGGAAGTGGCTGGTCGCTGCCCTGCCGGCGCACGGCCGGCGGATTTGCGGCGATGC
>CALLYQ010000523.1 GCA_937858875.1 uncultured Lautropia sp.
GAGCCGCTTCGTGTAGGCGAGCTCGGCCGTGCCGAAGACGTGGATCCGGTTCGGATGGATCAGGTTCAGATAGCCGACGAGGTCGGCCGGCTCGGCGCGCGCATGCACGGCCGGGCGGTCGGCCCCCGCTTCTCCGGCGATCCAGCCCAGAGCGAGCGAATCGCGGTGCTGGTCGAACAGCGCACGGATGGTCAGCGACATCCGGATTTCTCTTGGAAGACGGCGGTGGCGTGCAGGCGGCGGCCGCTCGTTGCGCCAGCGCTGCGCGGGATCGGGATCAGGCGGCCGGACGACAGGGTTGCCAGTCGGAAAGCAGCTGGTGAATCCGGGCCGGGTCGTCGGTCTGGGCGAGCGCCGTGCGGACGTCGGCGTCGGACAGCAGTTCGGCGAGCTCGGACAGCAATTCGAGGTGTTCCTCGGTCGCGTGCTCGGGAACCAGCAGGAAGACCAGCAACTGCACCGGCTTGCCGTCGGGGGCGTCGAAGGGCAGCGGGTCGGCCACGCGAACGACGGCCGCGACCGCTTCGTCGAGGCCCTTGATGCGCCCGTGGGGAATCGCCACGCCCTCGCCGAGGCCCGTGGAGCCGAGGCGCTCGCGCGCGAACAGCGAATCGAACACTTTCCCGCGCTCGATTCCCTGGTTGTTCTCGAACAGCAGGCCTACCTGTTCGAAGAGGCGCTTCTTGCTGGTGACTGGCAGGTCGATGACCACGTTGGTCGGCGCCAGCAGCCTGGACAGACGGTTCATGGCAATCGTGTCGTCGCCGCAGAGACTTGTTCTGACGCGTTGCAGCATTCGAAGTCACGCACCGACAGATTCAAGTTGACGCAGCCATTATATCGACGGTCGGACAAAAGGGAACCCGCGCTGATGCCGCGCTGCAACATGACGCGTTTCGTTGCCATGCGTCGAGGTTCCGCTTCGCCTCGCCCGTGTCTCATAGCGCGCGGCGCTGCGAGACCGGCGGGATCCGCAGCGCCTCGCGATATTTCGCGACCGTGCGGCGCGCAACGACAAAGCCCTGTTCGGCCAGCAGCTCGGCGATCCGGCTGTCGGTCAGAGGCTGGCGGGGCTCTTCGGCGGCCACCATCTGCCTGATGACGGCGCGGATCGCCGTGCTCGATGCGGCGCCGCCCGAATCGGTGGCCACGTGGCTGCCGAAGAAGTACTTGAGCTCGAAGGTGCCCATCGGGGTCAGCATGTACTTCTGCGTCGTCACGCGCGAGACCGTCGACTCGTGCAGCCCGAGCGTATCGGCGATCTCGCGCAGCACGAGCGGACGCATCGCGACCTCGCCGTGCGAAAAGAACGCCCGCTGCCGGTCGACGATCGCCTGCGAGACGCGCAGGATCGTGTCGAAGCGCTGCTGGACGTTCTTGACGAGCCAGCGGGCTTCCTGCAGCTGTCCGGACAGGCCGGCATGGCTGCCGCGATTGCGCCGCAGGATGCGTGCGTACATCTCGTTGATGCGCAGCTTCGGCATGACGTCGGGGTTCAGCACGGCGACCCAGTTGCCGCGCGAACGGCGCACGATGACGTCCGGCACCAGGTAGGTCGGTGCCTCGCCGGCGAAGCCCGAGGCCGGCCGTGGGTTCAGCTTGCGGATCAGCGCCTGTGCTTCGCGCAGCGTCTCGTCGTCGCAGCGCAGCGCGCGCCGCAGCCGCGCGAAGTCGCGTCCGGCGAGCGTTTCGAGGTGCTCGGCGACGATCGTGCGCGCCGCGGCGCGCACGATCGTCGATTCCGGCCCGCTGCCGCGGCGGTCGAGCTGCAGCAGCAGACATTCGCGCAGGTCGCGCGCGGCCACGCCGGCAGGGTCGAAGCTCTGAAGCAGCTTCAGCGCGGCTGAAATTTCCTCGGTCTCGATCGCCAGATCGGCCGGCAGGGCATCGGTGATTTCGTCGAGCGGGGTCTCGAGCAGGCCGTTGTCGTTCAGTTCGTCGATCAGCAGCGTGACCAGCGCGCGATCGCGCGCCGAACCGTGCGTTGCGGCCAGTTGAGCGAGCAGATGGTCGCGCAGCGTGCCGTTGGCGCTGGCGAGCTGCGGCCAGTCGCGCTCGTCCTCGCCGTCGTCGCTGGTGCCGCGCGCGGAAGCGTCGCCGCCCCAGTCGGCGAAGTCGGTATCGCCGAAGTCGACGGCGTCGGTCCGCTCGCTGCCTTCGGGCGCGTCGACGCCCGAGGTGTCACCGTCGACGTCGCCGGTGCCGCGCTCGGCGGTCGCCGGCGTCGCCGAGAAGTCGAGGCCCGGAGCGTCCGCCGGTTCGCCGTCGGCGGCCGTATCGGCCGGTGCGTGGCCGTCCAGGCCGCCGCTGGGCGTGATCGGCACGCAGTCGAGCAGCGGGTCGTCGAGCCGTTCGAGCAGCGGGTTGTCGGCCAGGATCTGCTCGAGTTCGCGGTTCAGTTCGAGCGTCGACAGCTGCAGCAGTCGTATCGACTGCTGCAGCTGCGGCGTCAGGGCCAGTTGCTGCGTAAACCGTAGCTGAAGGGAGGGTTTCATCGTTGCCAGTCGAACTGGCGCCTCTCCGTGCGAGCCCCGTTGGCGGCCGGTAGACCGGTCTCGCCCTTACATCGAGAAGTGCTCGCCGAGGTAGTAGCGCCTGACGTCCTCGTTCTGGACGACCTCGTCTGGTCGGCCATAAGCAAGAACGGTACCAGCTCTGATGATATACGCGCGGTCGCAGATGCCAAGAGTCTCGCGCACGTTATGGTCGGTAATGAGGACTCCGATACGCCTTTCCTTGAGAAATCGCACGATTCGCTGGATCTCGATGACGGCGATCGGGTCGACGCCTGCGAAAGGCTCGTCGAGCAGGATGAAGCGCGGCGAACCGGCCAGTGCGCGGGCGATCTCGACGCGGCGGCGCTCGCCGCCCGACAGCGACTGCGCCGGGTTCGAGCGGATGTGCAGGATCTGCAACTCGGTCAGCAGCGCCTCGAGCCGCCGCGCGATCTCGGCACGCGGCAGCGGCTTGCCGTCGGGTCCCGTCTGCAGCTCGAGCACCGCGACGATGTTTTCCTCGGCCGTCATCTTGCGGAATACCGAGGCTTCCTGCGGCAGGTAGGACACGCCGAGCCGGGCGCGCCGGTGGATCGGCAGCCGCCCGATCGGCTGGCCGTCGAGCTCGATCGTGCCGTCGTCGGAGGGAACGAGCCCGACGATCATGTAGAAGCAGGTCGTCTTGCCGGCGCCGTTCGGGCCGAGCAGGCCGACGACCTCGCCGCTGCGCACGTCGAGCGAAACGTCCTGAACGACCTTGCGGCCGTGGTAGGACTTCATCAGCTTGCGCACGGCCAGGTGGCTGGGCGCCGCCCTCGTCGCCGGATGCAGCCAGGCCTCGGTCGCCGCCGGCATCAGCGGGGCGCGAGCCGTTCGGAGGGCTGCAGCGTGGTCGGCGGGCCCGCAGGTGCCGCGCCGCCTCGCGTCGCCGCGCCGCCGCCTGCTGCGGCGCCGCCGCCGTCGCCGCGCGGCTGGATCACGACGCGCACGCGCCCGGACGGATTCGCCGGCGTCGTCGCCATGTCGCCGCCTTCGACGGTGAAGAACTCGGTCGCGCTCTCGTAGAGGATCTCGCTGCCGTGCACCTCTTCGAGCACGGTGTGGCGCGCGTCCACGCGCTGCATGCTTGCGCGCTGCTGCAGCCGCACGGTTTCCTGGCGGCCGTCGTAGTCGATCTGCAGGGCGCGGCCTTCGATCCACTCGTCGACGCCTTCGCGCTTCTGCCGGAACGACGCCGGTTCGCCGATCGCGGTGCCGTACTGCCAGCCGGCCGGATCCTGCCGCACGATCAGGCGGTCGCCGCGGATCTCGATCGTGCCCTTGGTCAGGACCACGTCGCCGGTGAAGGTGCTGATCTGCTGCTTGTCGTCGTACTCCATCCGGTCGGCTTCGACGTTGATCGGCTTGTCGCGGTCGGCCTTCTCGGCGTGTGCCGGGGCTGCGCAGGCCAGTGCCGTCATCAGGGCGGCCACGGCTGCGACGGAGAACGCTGCGGGGCCCTTGCCGCTCTTGGCGACTTGGCGGCGAGCGGCGTCGGTGCGCAGGCGCGGCAGGTTCGTGAACGGGGCTTCGATCATGGAGTTTTCGGTGCGAAGGTCCAGGTGCCGCGCACCTGGGAGTCGACGGTCAGCGAGCGCGCGGCATTGTCGAATTCCATGCCGACGCCGGTCAAGACCGAGCCCTCGCGCTCGATGCGGACCGGCCGGTCGGTTCGCGCGATCTCGGTCTGCGAATACAGGACCACGTAGTCGGTATGTACGGTCATCTTCGGTTCGCCGAAGCCAGCCTCGCGGGTCAGCACGACGTTGTCGTACAGGTGGGTCTCCACGCCTTCGGCCGTCGACCTGCCGGTGTCGGCGACCAGATGCATGCGCGGCTTCGTCGGGTCGAGGCTGGTCAGCACCGGGCGCTGGTATTCGCTCGACCCGTCGAAGGGGAAGTGCAGCATGTGGTCGGCAGAGATCCGGAAAGCGGGCGCGCCGTGCTCGTTGATTCGGGTGAAGACCAGCCCTTCGACGAAGGAGTCGGGTTCGTGGCTCAGCGTGCGATCGATGGTCACGCTGCCCATCCGGCGCGAAATCTCGGCCAGAT
>CALLYQ010000524.1 GCA_937858875.1 uncultured Lautropia sp.
GCGGCTCGCCCGGGCAGCTCGACGGCTTCGAGGCCCGGCTGCAGATCCGTTTTCCAGCGATCGACGCCGGCGCCGGCAGTCCGCGGCAGGCCGATTCGGTCGCCCACGCGCTCGAAGCGGCAGCCCTGGCACTGCAGCTCCATGCCGGCTGCCCGGTGTCGTTCAGCCGCACTGTGCCGACGCCCGACACCGGCGTCTGGCAGGTCGTCGTCGAGTACAGCGAAGAAGCGGTCGGTCGCCGCGCGATCGAACTCGCCGAGAAGCTGTGCCGGGCAGCGCTCGAAGACGGCGACTTCGACGCAAACGCGGCGATCGCCGAGCTGCGCGAGCTCGACGAAGACCAGCGCCTCGGTCCCAGCACCGGTTCGATCGTCGCGGCCGCGCAGGCACGCGGCATTCCGTGGCGGCGCCTGACCGACGGCAGCCTCGTCCAGTTCGGCTGGGGCCATCGGCAACGCCGGATCCAGGCTGCCGAAATGGACGCCACCAGCGCGATCGCCGAATCGATCGCGCAGGACAAGGAACTGACGAAGTCGCTGCTGCATGCAAGCGGGATCCCGGTGCCGCTGGGCAGGCCGGTCGACGACGCCGACGATGCCTGGCAGGCGGCCTGCGAGATCGGCCGGCCGGTCGTCGTGAAGCCGCGCGACGGCAACCAGGGCAAGGGCGTCGCCGTGGGACTGAACACGCGCGAGGAAGTGCAGGCGGCCTGGAACGTCGCCAGCGCCTACAGCTCCGAAGTGATGGTCGAGAAGTACCTGCCCGGACAGGACTTCCGGATGCTCGTCGTCGGCGACAAGCTCGTGGCTGCGGCGCGGCGCGATCCGCCGCTCGTCGTCGGCGATGGCGAGCACACGATCCGCGAGCTGGTCGACCAGGTCAACGCCGACCCGCTGCGTGGCGAAGGCCACGGCACCATGCTGACCCGGATCCCGCTCGACGACATCGCACTGGCGAAGCTCGCCCGCGATGGCTACGCGGCCGACTCGGTGCCCGAGGCCGGCACCCGCGTGAGCCTGCGCAACAACGGCAACCTGAGTACCGGCGGCAGTGCCACCGACGTGACCGACGAGGTCCATCCCGACCTGGCTGCAAGCGTCGTGGCCGCGGCGCAGGCGGTCGGACTCGACATCTGCGGGGTCGACGTCGTCTGCAGGAGCATCCAGCAACCGCTCGAGGCGCAGGACGGCGGCATCGTCGAAGTCAATGCTGCGCCCGGCCTGCGCATGCACCTGTCGCCCTCGTTCGGCAAGGGGCGAGCCGTCGGCGAGGCGATCATCGCGTCGATGTTCGCCGACGACGACGATGGCCGGATCCCGATCGTGGCCGTCGCCGGCACCAACGGCAAGACGACCACGGTGCGGCTGATTGCGCACCTGGCCGCCAGCGCCGGCCGGCATCCGGGCATGACGAACTCCGACGGCGTCTACATCGCCGGCGAACGGATCGACACCGGCGACTGCAGCGGCCCGCGCAGCGCGCGCAATGTGCTGATGCATCCCGACGTCGACTTCGCGGCGCTCGAAACGGCGCGCGGCGGCATCCTGCGCGAGGGCCTGGCCTTCGATCGCTGCGACGTCGCGGTCGTCACCAACATCGGCGTCGGCGATCACCTGGGCATGAACTACATCGACACCGTCGAAGGCCTGGCGGCAGTCAAGCGCGTGATCGTCGAGAACGTCGCGCCTGCCGGCACCGCCGTGCTGAACGCCGCCGACCCGATCGTCGCGGCGATGGCCGACAGCTGCCCCGGTTCGGTCGTCTTCTTCGCGAAGGACCGCCACCAGCCGGTGCTGGCCGCGCATCGCGCGCACGGGCGGCGTGTCGTCTTCGTCGACGCCGGGGACCTGGTGGCGGCCGAAGGAGAGCAGGAACAGCGGATCGCGCTGGCCGAGGTGCCGTTGACCCGCGGCGGCGCCGTCGGCTTCCAGGTCGACAACGTGATGGCGGCACTGGCCGCGGCCTGGTCGGTCGGCCTGCCTTGGGACGCGATCCGAGCCGGGCTGCGCAGCTTCGTCAACGATGCGCGCACCGCGCCCGGTCGCTTCAACGTCTTCGAGCATCGCGGTGCCACGCTGATCGCCGACTACGGCCACAATCCCGACGCGATCGAGGCGCTCGTGCAGGCCATCGACACGATGCCGGCCCGGCGCAGGCACGTCGTCATCAGCGGCGCGGGCGACCGGCGTGACGAAGACATTCGCCGCCAGACCGAGATCCTCGGCAACGCCTTCGACTCGGTGATCCTCTACGAAGACGCGTGCCAGCGCGGCCGCTCCGAAGGCGAAGTCATCGCGCTGCTGCGCGACGGCCTGAAAGGCGCCCGCCGCGCCCGCAGCGTCGACGAGATCCGCGGCGAGTTCGCGGCGATCGACACCGCGCTCGAGCGGCTCGAAGCCGAGGACCTGTGCCTGATCCTCGTCGACCAGGTCGACGAGGCGCTCGACCACATCTCGGCGAGGGTCGCGCAGGGCTGACGGCACGCCGAACGAGCCGGCTCTGTGGCCGGCTCCCTGCCCTGGCTCTGCTATCGTCGCGGACTCCGACACCCGGATCGCGATGGCCGAGACCCGAGACCGCCCGCCGACGCCTGACATGCGCCGGCCGAGCCCTTACAAGGGCGCGACCGGGCTGCGTCGCGTCTGGAACGCGACCCGCAATTCGCTGGCCGGGCTGGCCAGCGCCTGGCGCGACGAGGCCGCATTCCGGCAGGAGGTGGTGGCCGGGGCTCTGCTCGTGCCGGTGGCTCTGTGGCTC
>CALLYQ010000525.1 GCA_937858875.1 uncultured Lautropia sp.
GGCGGCCCGATACCGACCGGCAGTGGCGCGAAGTCGAGATGGCGCCGCTGGGCAACGACCGCTGGCGTGCGCAGTTCGTCGCCGATGCGCTGGGCCGATACTGGTACGAAGTCGTGGCCTGGGTCGATCATTTCGTGACCTGGCGCCAGGAGTTCGCGCGGCGCGAAGAGCTGGCCGATCTGAAGCAGGCGGCACGCGTCGGTGCGGCGCTGCTCGAGGAAACGGCTGCCCGCGCTGCCGGCACCGATGCCGAAGTGCTGGCGGCATGGGCGCGCAAGCTCGAAGCGATTGCGCTTGCAGGCGATGGCGACGACGGCGCAAGCGGTGCAGCAGGCGGCGGCGACCGCGCATCCGACACCCGCGCGTCGCTGCGCGCAATCGCACTCGACGAGGTCCGCGCGCAACTCGCGCGCCGGTATCCGGATCGACGCCACGAAGTCCGCTGGCCGGTCGAACTGCCGCTGCAGGTCGACCGCGAACGCGCACGGTTCTCGTCCTGGTACGAGCTGTTCCCGCGCTCCACGGCGACGGAGCCGGGCGCGCACGGCACGCTGGCCGATTGCGCCGAGCGGCTCGACTACGTGGCCGAACTGGGATTCGACGTCGTCTACCTGCCGCCGATCCATCCGATCGGCCGCGAGCGCCGCAAGGGTCGCAACAACGGCCTGGTGGCCGAGCCCGACGACGTCGGCAGCCCCTGGGCGATCGGTGCGAAGGAAGGCGGCCACAAGGCGATCCACCCGCAGCTCGGTGATTTCCAGGACTTCCGCGCGCTCGTCGAGCGGGCACGTGCCCTCGGCATGGAGGTCGCGCTCGACGTCGCGTTCCAGTGCGCGCCCGATCATCCGTACGTGCGCGAGCACCCGCAATGGTTTCGCTGGCGCCCCGACGGCACCGTGCAGTACGCGGAGAACCCGCCGAAGAAATACCAGGACATCTATCCGTTCGACTTCGAGAACGACGACTGGCAGGCGCTCTGGCGCGAACTGAAGAGCGTCTTCGATTTCTGGATCGGCGAAGGCGTGCGGGTCTTTCGTGTCGACAACCCGCACACGAAACCGTTCGCGTTCTGGGAGTGGACGATCGCCGAGATCCGCCGCGAGCATCCCGACGTGATCTTCCTGTCCGAAGCCTTCACGCGGCCGAAGGTCATGCACCGGCTGGCCAAGCTCGGCTTCACGCAGTCGTACACCTACTTCGCGTGGCGCAACACGAAGCAGGAACTGACCGAGTACTTCACCGAGCTCGCGCACGGCCCTGGGCGCGACTATTTCCGCCCGAACGCCTGGCCGAACACGCCGGACATCCTGCCCGAGTCGCTGCAGTACGGCGGGCGCCCGGCTTTCGTATCGCGTCTGGTGCTGGCCGCGACGCTGGCGGCCAGCTACGGCGTCTACGGGCCGGCCTACGAACTGATGGAGCACCGGGCACGCGAGCCGGGCAGCGAGGAATACCTCGACTCGGAGAAGTATCAGTTGCGTAGCTGGCCGCTGGATCGCCCCGACAGCCTGCGCCCGCTGATGTCCTCGCTGAACCGGATCCGCCGCGAGAACCCGGCGCTGCACTCGGATCGCCGGCTCGCGTTCTTTCCGACCGACAACGAAGCGCTGATCTGCTATGCGAAGTGGTCGGACGACGGGGCCAACGTCATCGTCGTCGTCGTCAATCTCGATCCTCGCTACGTGCACTCCGGATGGATCGAACTCGACCTTGAAACGCTGGGCCTGGACCAGGAGACGGGCTACCAGATGCACGACCTGCTGTCGGGCGCGCGCTTCGACTGGCACGGTGCCCGCAATTTCGTCCAGCTCGATCCGAACCGGATGCCTGCGCATGTGTTCCGCGTCCGGCGCCGCACGCGGCGCGAACAGGACTTCGACTACTTCGCCTGACGGAGCGGCCGCATGAGCGCATCGCTGAGCAATGCCTGGACTGACCCGCTCTGGTACAAGGACGCGGTCATCTACCAGCTTCACATCAAGGCCATGTTCGATTCGAACGGAGATGGCGTCGGCGACTTCGCCGGCCTGATGCACAAGCTCGACTACATCCGCGACCTGAACGTCAACACGATCTGGTTGCTGCCCTTCTATCCGTCGCCGATGCGCGACGACGGCTACGACGTGGCCGACTATAGAAACGTTCATCCGCAGTACGGCACTCGCGCCGACTTCCGCGCCTTCATGCGCGAGGCGCATCGGCGCGGCCTGCGCGTGATCACCGAACTGGTCATCAACCATACGTCGGACCAGCATCCGTGGTTCCAGGCCGGCCGGCGCGCGCCGCGCGGCTCGTCGAAGCGCAACTTCTACGTCTGGAGCGACGATCCGAGCAGGTATTCGGGCACCCGGATCATCTTCACCGACACCGAGACCTCGAACTGGAGCTGGGATCCGGTGGCCGGTGCCTACTACTGGCACCGCTTCTTCAGCCACCAGCCGGACCTGAACTTCGACAATTCGAACGTGCTGAAGGCGGTCGTGCGCGCGATGCGCTTCTGGGCCGACATGGGCGTCGACGGCTTCCGGCTCGATGCGATTCCGTATCTGGTCGAGCGCGAAGGCACGAACAACGAGAACCTGCCCGAGACGCACGCGGTGATCAAGCGGATCCGCGAAATGCTCGACGAGCGGCACCCGAACCGGCTGCTGCTGGCCGAAGCCAACCAGTGGCCGGAGGACGTGCGCGACTATTTCGGCGACGGCGACGAATGCCACATGGCCTACCACTTTCCGTTGATGCCGAGGATGTACATGGGCATCGCGCAGGAAGACCGCCATCCGATCGTCGAGATCATGCAGCAGACGCCGGAGATCCCGCCGAACTGCCAGTGGGCCGTGTTCCTGCGCAACCACGACGAGCTGACGCTCGAGATGGTCACGAGCCGCGAACGCGACTACATGTACAGCACCTATGCCGCCGATCCGAGGGCGCGCATCAACCTCGGAATCCGGCGCCGGCTCGCACCGCTGATGGAGAACGACCCCGAGCGCATCAAGCTGATGAAGAGCCTGTTGCTGTCGATGCCGGGCTCGCCGGTCCTGTACTACGGTGACGAGATCGGCATGGGGGACAACATCTATCTCGGCGACCGCGACGCCGTGCGCACGCCGATGCAATGGAGCCCCGACCGCAACGCCGGCTTCTCGCGCGCCGACCCGCAGCGGCTGTACCTGCCGCCGATCATGGACCCGATCTACGGCTACCAGGCGATCAACGTCGAGGCGCAGTCGCGCGATCCTTCTTCGCTGCTGAACTGGACCCGGCGGTTGCTGGCGGTGCGGCAGTCGAGCCGGGCTTTCGGTCGCGGCAGCCTGAGCTTTCTCTCGCCGGGCAACCGCAAGATCCTTGCTTATCTGCGCGAGTACACCGATGAAGCGGCAGTCGCCGCGAGCGGCGGCGATCCGCGCGCCGAGACCGGCGAGCACGAGGAGACGATCCTGTGCGTGGCCAACCTGTCGCGCGCAGCACAGCCGGTCGAGCTGAATCTGTCGCGTTTCCGCGGTCGTGTGCCGGTCGAGATGATGGGCCGCACGGCGTTTCCGCCGATCGGCGAATTGCCCTACCTGCTGACGTTGCCGGCGCACGGCTTCTACTGGTTCCGGCTTGCGCGCGACGCCGAGGTGCCGCCCTGGCACGAGGAATACCTGGTGCGCGAAGACCTGCCGCTGGTCGTGATGTTCGGCGGCTGGTCGAGCCTGTTTCCCGAGCGTGTCCAACCCTGGCGTGCATCGCTGGCCGAGAAGAACCGCGAGAAGTTCGAGCGCGGAATCCTGACCCGATATCTCGAGCAGCAGCGCTGGTTCGCCGCGCGCGCGGAGCCGCTCCAGCGCGTGTCGCTGGTCGACTGCCTGGTGCTCGAGCATCCGGGTCGCAGCTGGCTGATCGCGGTCGTCTCGGCCGAATTCGCGCCGGCCGGGCCCGATGCGCCGGCGCCGACGCCGGCGCGCTACTTCCTGCCGATGAGTCTGGTCTGGGGCGACGTCGACGAACCGCAAGTCAAGACACTGGGCGCCAACGTGCTGGCCAAGGTGCGCCAGCAGGCCGAGCTCGGAGTGATCGCCGATGCGATCGCCGACGAGACCTTCTTGCGGATGATCGTCGAATCGCTCGGTCAGCGACGGCGCATCGAGATGGGCGAGGGCGGCAGCCTCGTCTTCGAGCCGACCGACTCGTTCGCCGAGATCGCCGGAGACGATATCGGGACGCTCGAGTTGCAGCGAGGCGCGGGCCAGACCAGCAACGCGGTCGCCGTGCTCGGCGAGCGGCTGTTCATCAAGGGCTATCGCGCCCTTCAGCCGGGCATCAATCCCGAGGTCGAACTCGGCCGCCACCTGACCGACGTCGCGCGCTTCCCGTATTGCGTGCCGGTCGCCGGGTCGGTCAGCTACTTGGCAGCCGACGGCACGCCGACGACGCTGGCGATCGTCCAGAAATACGTGCCGCACCAGGGCGATGGCTGGACTTGGGCCGTCGAGTACCTCGAGCGTTTCCTCGAAGGCAGCGTCGCCGACGAGGCGATCGAGGACCCGCATGCCGCGTTCCTCGAGCTGATCGCGACGCTGGGCACGCGAGTCGGAGAACTGCATTGCGCTTTCGCGATCCGCAGCGGCGATCCCGACTTCGATCCGCAGCCTGCCGACCCGGGGCAACAGCAGCAGTGGCTGCAGCGGGTGCGCGAGGAAACGATCGATTCGCTGGGCATGCTCGGCGCGCGGCTCGGCGAGTTGCCGGCCGAGGCCGTGCTGGCCAGCCGCGCCGAACTGGTCGGCATCGTCGATGCGCAGCGGCCTCTGCCGGGCGTGGCGAGCGCGCGCCACCATGGCGACCTGCACCTGGGACAGGTGCTGCTGGCCAATAACGACTTCCTGATCATCGATTTCGAAGGCGAACCTTCGCGTCCGATCCCGGAGCGGCGCGCCCGGCATACGCCGCTGCGCGACGTGGCCGGCATGCTGAGGTCCTTCGACTACGTCCGCTGGACCGCGCTGCACGGCGCAATGCCGGGCGCCGGCGACGGCCGCCGGCTGGCGCCGCTGGCCGCGCGCTGGTTGGCGGAGGTGCGTGCCGCCTTTCTCGAGGCGTATTCGAATGCCACGGCCGAGGCGCGGCTGTTTCCGTCGCTGTCCGCGGCGCGCGGCCTGCTCGGCGTGCTCGAACTCGAGAAGGCGATGTACGAGCTTCGCTACGAAATCCATCACCGTCCGTCGTGGGCCGAGATCCCGTTGAACGGGATCCTGGAAATCGTGAGACCCGAATGGTCGGCCTGAAGACAGGGCAATCGCGCGATGCGGTGGCGGCATGAGGCGACATCACGCCATGCCCTTCGGGGCCACGCTGCAGCCGGGCGGAGGCGTCGGTTTCAGGCTCTGGGCGCCTGCTCGCGAGCGGGTGGACCTCGAGCTGATGCGCGGCGATTCGGCCGCGGCGCTGCAGGTCGTCGATGCGATTCCGATGCAAAACCTCGGCGACGGCTGGCACGAGGCTCATGCATCCGGCGCCGGCGCTGGCCAGCTCTACCGCTTTCGCGTCGATCCGCAGTTGGCGGTACCCGATCCGGCATCGCGCTTCAATCCTTTCGGCGTGCACGGGCCCAGCGAGGTCGTCGATCCGCGAGCCTACCCATGGCGACATTCGCGATGGCGTGGACGTCGCTGGGAAGAAGCGGTGCTCTACGAGCTTCATCCGGGCTGCTTCACCGACGAAGGAAGCTTCGCCGCAGCCGGCGAGCGCTTCGCCGAACTCGCCAGACTCGGCATCACCGGCATCGAGCTGATGCCGGTGGCCGCGTTCCCGGGAACGAGGAACTGGGGCTACGACGGCGTGCTGCCCTACGCGCCGGCGGCTTGCTACGGGCGGCCCGAGCACCTGAAGCGCCTGGTCGATACCGCGCATGCGCACGGGCTGATGGTGCTGCTCGACGTCGTCTACAACCATTTCGGGCCCGACGGAAACTACCTGGGCGCTTATGCGCCGCAATTCTTCGACAGTTCCCGTCATACGCCCTGGGGAGCGGCGATCGACTTCGACGGCCCGTCGAGCGGCCCGGTTCGCGACTTCTTCGTCCATAACGCCCTGTACTGGATCGAGGAATTCGGTTTCGATGGCCTGCGGCTCGATGCCGTGCACGCGATCAAGGATCGCTCGTCGCCCGACCTCGTCGAGTCGATCGCGCGGGCGCTGCGCGACGGGCCGGGCGCGACGCGCATCGTGCACCTGGTGCTCGAGAACGACGGCAACGAGGTGCGCTATCTCGAGCGCCATGTCGACGGACGGCGTGGGCTGCAACCGCGCCACGCGACCGCGCAATGGAACGACGACTTCCATCATGTGCTGCACCTGCTGGTGACCAGCGAGACCGACGGCTACTACGCCGACTACGCGGACGAGCCGGTTTCCAAACTGGGCCGGGCGCTGGCGGAGGGCTTCGTCTTCCAGGGCGAGCCCTCGGCGCTTCGCGGCGGCAAGAGTCGCGGGGCGCCCAGCGCGCATCTGCCGCCGGCGGCGTTCGTCTCCTGCCTGCAGACGCACGACCAGGTCGGAAATCGCGCGTTCGGCGAACGCCTCGACGCGATCGCCGATGGCGGACTGATGCCGGCGGCGATCGCCTGCCTGCTGCTCGGGCCGCAGGTGCCGATGCTGTTCATGGGCGAGGAATACGCAGCGTCGACGCCGTTCCTGTTCTTCTGCGACTTCTCGGGCGACCTTGCAGAAGCCGTGCGCGAGGGCCGTCGCGACGAGTTCGGCCGCTTCGCGGCGTTCCGGGACCCGGCCGTGCGCGCGACGATCGCCGACCCGAACGCGCCGTCGACCTTCGAGGCCTCGCGCTTGCGCTGGGAGGAGCGCGACATCTCGCCGCACCGCGAGCGGCTGGCGCTGGTACGCAGCCTGCTGGCTTCGCGGCATGCGCTGATACGCCGCTTCGGTGCAATCGAGCATGCGCTGGGCGCTCGGGTCCGATGCCGGGGCGCCCGACAACGATGCGGCCGCGGACGGCGATGGGGCTCAGACACCGGAAGCGGCCGCCGCGCTGGTGCTGGCGATCCGCGTCAATTTCGGCACCGGCCCGGTCGAGGTGGTGCCGCAGGGCAAGGCCGAACTCGTTTTCTCGCACGCTGCGGCGCCGGGGATGCAGGCCGGCGGCTGGCGCCTCGGCCGTGGTGGCAACGGCAGCAGCCT
>CALLYQ010000526.1 GCA_937858875.1 uncultured Lautropia sp.
TGGTGAACGCGAGCATGATCCGCTGCGCCAGCGCCGTGCGCGACTCGACGTAGTCGGCGAGCCGGCCCATCACCAGCGCCAGGTCGCCGGACTGTTCGCCGGCGGCGACCAGCGCCCGGTAGACGTCGGGAAAGTCGCGCGGATAACGCGCCAGCGCCTGCGTCAATGTCTGGCCGCCGACGACCTCGCTGCGCACCGCGGAAAAGCGCTCGCGCACGGCGGTCTTCTCGGCCTGCTCGACAACCGCGTTCAGCGCCTGCTCGATCGGCAGGCGCGCGGCCAGCAGGCTGGCGAGCTGCCGCGTGACCAGCGCGAGGTCGGCCGCGCGCAGGCGCCCGCTCAGCACCGGCGTATGGCGCGATGCCCCTACCTCCTGCACCGACGCGACTTCGAGCGGCGTCATTCCGCGCTCGCGCAGCGTGGTCCGCGCGTGCCGCGACGAATCGGCGTCGAGCACGCCGCGCTTGATCTGGCCGGCCGCGTCGGCAGCTTCGTAGCGGTAGGCCGGCAACTCAGCGCTCCATGACGCTGTTCGCCAGTCGCTCAGTCACGCGTCACCCGGATCACTTCGTCGGCCGAGGTCACCCCCGCCTCCACCCAGCGCGCGCCGTCTTCGCGCATCGACTTCATCCCGCTGGCGACGGCCGCCTCGCGGATCTCCGACTCGCGAGCGCCCTGGTGGATCAGGCTGCGGACCGTGTCGTCGACCTGGAACAGTTCGCAGATCACCGTGCGGCCCTGGTAGCCGCTGCGGTTGCAGGCAACGCAGCCGACCGCCCGCCAGCCGCGCGTGACCGGATCGGGTTCGCGGCACTGCGGGCACAGCTTGCGCACCAGCCGCTGCGCGAGCACGCCGATCAGCGACGAGGACAGCAGGAAAGGCTCGATGCCCATGTCGACCAGTCGCGTGACCGCCGACACCGAATCGTTGGTATGCAGCGTGGCCAGCACCAGGTGGCCGGTCAGCGAGGCCTGTACCGCGATCTGCGCCGTTTCGAGGTCGCGGATCTCGCCGATCATCACGACGTCGGGATCCTGGCGCAGGATCGAGCGCAGCGCCTTCGCGAAACTCATGTCGATCCGGGCGTTGACCTGCGTCTGACCGATGCCCGACAGGTCGTATTCGATCGGATCCTCGACGGTCAGGATGTTGGTCGTGGCCGCGTCGAGGCGCCCGAGCGCCGCATAGAGTGTCGTCGTCTTGCCCGAGCCGGTCGGCCCGGTCACCAGCACGATCCCGTGCGGCTGGTGCACGAGCCGGTCGAAGATCGCCAGCGTGTGCTCGCCCATGCCGAGACGGGTCAGGTCGAGCCGCCCGGCTTCCTTGTCGAGCAGGCGCAGCACCGCGCGCTCGCCGTGGCCGGTGGGCAGCGTCGATACGCGCACGTCCATCGGGCGCCCGCCGATGCGCAGCGTGATCCGGCCGTCCTGCGGCAGGCGCTTCTCGGCAATGTCGAGCTGCGCCATGATCTTGATCCGCGAGACCAGCGCCGCGTGCAGCTCGCGGCGCGGCCGCACGACGTCGCGCAAGGTGCCGTCGACGCGAAAGCGCACCAGCGAGTGCGTCTCGAAGGGTTCGATGTGAATGTCGGAGGCACCGTCGCGAGCCGCCTGCGTGAGCAGCACGTTGATCATCCGGATGATCGGCGCGTCGTCCTCGGCTTCGAGCAGGTCTTCGATCTTCGGCAGATCCTGCATCAGCCGCGACAGGTCGAGGTCGCTTTCGAGCTCGTCGACGACGGCGGCAGCCGACCCTTCCTGCTGCGAGTAGGCACGCGAAATCGCCGCGCTCAGTTCCTCGTCGCCCTTGCGCACGGTGACCAGCCGCATCGGCACCAGCCGCGACAGCTCGGCAAGCGCATGGCGCGGCGTGCGCTCGCCGATCCAGACCTCCATCGTCTCGCCGACCAGGCCCGCGACCAGCAGCTGGTTCGTGCGCGCGAAGCCGTAGGGCACGTAGCGCGACGGCGCGATCGTCGACACCGCTGCCTCCGTCAGTTGGTTGGTCCGAGCGGCGTCGATCCCGGAGCGAACACGCCGCCGGGCTGCGGCGCCGCCGACGATGCACCGGCACCGGCCGGCACCGGGTTGACCGTCGTGGGCCGCGACTCGTAGATCGGCGCCGGCTCGCGCCTGATCGCTGCGTCGACCTCCGGCGACAGGCTCGCCGGCTCGCCGGCGCGCTGGACGCCGCCAGCCGCCGAAGCGGACGCGGCCTGCCCGCCCCAGGATGGCCGCGCGGATCGGGAACGCCCGGCGGCTGGGGCATCGCGGCCAGTTCGTCGGCCTTGAAATCAGGCAGCGCCCAGTGCGGCGGCAGCGAAGCGTCGCGCCGGGCACCGCGCATGAATTCGTAGCGATCGGCTGTAATGCTGTGCGCGACGCCGGAATCGCGCACGATGACCGGCCGCAGGAACACGAGCAGGTTCGTCTTCACGCGCCGGCGGTTGTCGAAGCGGAACAGCTGCCCGAGCACCGGCACGTCGCCAAGGCCCGGCACCTTCTGCTCGCCCCCTTCGACGCGCTCCTCGATCAGCCCGCCGAGCACGATGATCTGGCCGTCGTCGACGAGCACGTTCGATTCGATCGCCCGGCGGTTCGTGATGATCCCGGAGGACAGCGTCGTGCTCTGCACGCTCGAGACTTCCTGGAAGATCTGCATCCGGACCGTGCCCGACTCGGAGATCGTCGGCTTCACGTGCAGCGTGGTGCCCACGTCGCGCCGCTCGATCGTCTGGAACGGGTTCACGGCACCGGTGGCCGCGCCGGTGTTCGTGAACTGGCCGGTGATGAAAGGCACGTTCTGGCCGATGATGATCCGCGCTTCCTCGTTGTCGAGCGTGAGCAGGTTGGGCGTGGCGAGGATGTTCGCGTCGGCGTTGGTCTCGAGCGCGCGTGCCAGGAAGCCGAGGTTCAGGATCTCGCCGATTCCCGGCACCGTGACGGTGCCGCGCACGACGCCCAGATTCAGACCCTCGCCCATGATGCCGGGATTGGCGGCAACGTCGAGGATGTTCGCGCCGGCGCCACGCGGCGACAGGTTGGTACCGCCGATCACGCGCGTGGAACCCTGTGGCGCCTCGAGGAACTGCCACTGCACGCCGAGCTCGGCTGCCCGCTCGGCGCTGATCTCGACGATCAGCGACTCGATGTAGACCTGCGCTCGACGCGTATCGAGCTGGTCGATGACGGAGCGCAGATTGCGATAGACCGGTTCGGGAGCGGTGATGATCAGCGAGTTCGTCGCCGGGTCGGCGGCGATCGTCGCCGCACCCGCCTGCACGGTGACCGGCTGCAGCGAAGCCTGCTGGAGCTGCATCGCGCCGACGTTGCCGCCCTGCGCCTGCATGCCGGTGCCGGTGCCTGTGCCCGTCTGCATGCCCGACTGCAGCCCGCCCGCCGTACCGGTCGTGCCGCTCAGCCCTCCTCCCGCGTCCATTGCGCCGCCGGTCGAGATCCCCTGCCCGTAGCCCTGCCCGCTCGCGCCGGTGCCGCTGGCGCCGGTCAGCACGCCGCGCAGCGTCTGGGCGAGCTTGACCGCCTCGGCGTTGCGCAGGTAGACGACGTGCACGTTGCCGGGCTGGCTGCTGGGCTGGTCGAGACTGGCGATCAGCGATCGCGCCAGGCTCATCCGGGCGGCGCTGTTCGTGCGCACCATGATCGCGTTGAGCCGCGGGTCGGCCATGATCAGCACGCGCTGGCCGGCATCGACCTGGGCGCCGGCGCTGGCACGGGCAGTATCGTCGAGCATCCGGTTCACGGCCAACGCGATATCGGCAGCGACCGCATGCTCGATCCTGATGACCTCGACGCCGGAGGTCGCCGGCGCGTCGAGCGTTGCGATGATCCGCGCCACTCGCTGCAGGTTGGCCGCGTAGTCGGTGATGACCAGCGAGTTGTTGTTCGGGTACGCGACGATCGTATTGTTCGGCGAGATCAGCGGCCGCAGCACCGGCACCAGGTTCGTTGCCGACTCGTGGCCAAGCCGGAAGATCTGCGTGACGACCTGGTCGCCGGCAGCGGTCGGCGCGCGTCCGGCCATGACGGGGCTCGACTGCAGCTTCGCATCGGCCTCGGGCACCACCTTGGTCAGCGTGCCGGTATCGACGATCGCGAAGCCCTGCGAGCGCAAGGCCGCCTGCAGCAACTCGTAGGCGCGTTCACGGCTGACCGGCTGCGGCGTCTCGAGCGTCATCTTGCCGCGCACGCGCGGATCGATGACGAAGCTGCGGCCGAGCAGATGGCCGAAAGCGCCGATCACCGATTCGACGTCGGCATCCTTGAAGTTCAGCGTGATGCGGTCCTGCGCATCGCGCTCGGCGCGGTCGGCCGCCGCGGCACCCTTGCCCGCGCGCTCGCTGCGCACTTCGCGCTTGCCCTGGGTCTGTGCCGAAGCGCTCGGCAGGCCCATTGGCACCAGGAGGCCCAGGGCGGCCGTGACGGCAATGGTTCGCATCGCAGCGAGCCGGCGCCCGCAAGGCTCGTACAAGATCATGCCCCTATTCTAATGATGGTGCGCTCCCCGTCGCGCCGCCCGATCACGCCGAGGAAAGAGCGCAGACGGTCTGCCTGCTCGGCTTCGGCCTGCGCCTCCGCCGTGAAGCGCAATCCCGAACGCGCTTCCCAGGTGCCGGTGCCGCTCAGGCGCAGCGGGCCGGAAATCGTCTCGAGCCCGAGCCGGGCCGTCGATCCGCGCCCGGCGATGGCAACGCGGTAGCTGCCCAGCGGCTGCACCGGCGTCAAAGCCGACGACGCATCGCGCAGTTCGATCGTGGCATCGCCGCTCAACTGCCCGGCTCGGATCGACAGCGCCTGCCATTCGACGGCGAGCGCGCCGGACGGACGGATGCTGTTCCACGGCGAGCCGAGCCGGCTGAGATCGACCGAGGGCAGCGACAGTCGTCCTGGTCCCATGCGCAGTTCGGCGAAGCTGCCTTGCAGTCGAACCGGCTGCGACATGCCGTCGACGGTCAGCGTGGCGTCGACGAGACCCGCCAACAGCGGCCAGGGCCGTACATTCCAGCGGACGCGGCCCGGAATGGCCACGCCGGCCAGCGCGCTGCCGACGCCGAGGGCGGCGTGGATCAGTCCGG
>CALLYQ010000527.1 GCA_937858875.1 uncultured Lautropia sp.
GGCTACGCGTCGCTGTCTTATCTGAAGGACTTGCCGGTCGACGGCCTGAAGATCGACCGCGCCTTCGTCGAAGGCCTGCCCGACGACCGCGGCAACGCGGCGATCGTGCAGGCGATCACGACGATGGCCGGCCGGCTCGGCCTGCAGGTGATGGCCGAAGGGGTCGAGCTCGCCGCCGAACTGCGCGGGCTGCGCGGGCTGAACTGCCACCAGGTGCAGGGCACGCTGATCGCCGAGCCGATGCCGGCCGACGAGATCGCCGAGTTTCTCGAGACGCTGCCGGCGCTGCGCCGGCTGCACCTGGCCGGCCGTCCGTCGCCGGCCGCCGCCGGCTACCGGTAGCCCAGCCCCATCGCGTCGCGCACCTCGTGCATCGTTTCCTGCGCGAGCCGGCGCGCACGTTCGCAGCCGTCGTCGACGATGTCGCGCAGCAGCGCCGGGCTGTCGAGGTACGGTTGCGCACGTTCGTGAAACTGCCGCTGCTCGGCGACGATCGCGTCGATCACCGGCTGCTTGCATTCGAGACAGCCGATGCCCGCGCTGCGACAGCCGACCTGCACCCATTCGCGCGTCGCTTCGTCCGAATAGACGAGGTGCAGCTGCCAGACCGGACAGCGCTCGGGCTCGCCCGGATCGGTGCGCCGCACGCGTGCGGGATCGGTCGGCATCGTGCGGATCTTCTTCGCGACCGACTCCGGCGCCTCGCGCATCGCGATCGCGTTGCCGTAGCTCTTCGACATCTTCTGACCGTCGATACCCGGCATCCGCGAGGCTTCGGTCAGCAATGCCTGCGGCTCGACGAGGATCTGCTTGCGATGGCCGGACAGCCAGCCGAGCAGCCGCTCGCGGTCGGCCGCGCCGAGGCTGCCGGCCGCGTCGACCAGCGCGCGCGCCTGCGCCAGCGCGCCGGCATCGCCTTCCTGCTGAAAGCGCGCATGGAGCTGGTGGTAGAGCCGCGCGTTCTTGCCGCCGAGTTTGGCCGCCGCCGCCTTGACCTTCTCCTCGAGGTCCGGCTCGCGCCCGTACAGATGGTTGAAGCGGCGGGCCAGTTCGCGCGTGACCTCGATGTGCGGCACTTGGTCCTCGCCGACCGGCACATATGACGCGCGATACATCAGGATGTCGGCCGACATCAGCAGCGGGTAGCCGAGGAAGCCATAGGTCGTGAGATCGCGATCGGCGAGCTTTTCCTGCTGATCCTTGTAGGTGGGCACGCGTTCGAGCCAGCCCAGCGGCGTCGACATCGACAGCAGCAGGTGCAATTCGGCGTGCTCGAGCACGCGCGACTGGATGAACAGCGTCGACTGCTTCGGGTCGATGCCGGCGGCCAGCCAGTCGATCACCATCTCCCAGACGTTGTCGGCGATGACCTCGGGGGAATCATAGTGCGTGGTCAGCGCGTGCCAGTCGGCCACGAAGTACAGGCAGGGGTGCAACGACTGCAGCCGCACCCAGTTCTTCAGCGCGCCGTGGTAGTGGCCCAGGTGCAGCGCACCGGTCGGGCGCATTCCGGAGACGACGAGTTCGGAGGACATGGCGAAATCAGTTCAGGACGAAAAGGGTCAGCAGCCCGTCGAGGCCGACGCCGACGAGCGGCCCGATGATGCCGCCGAGCACGCCGGTCGCGAGCAGCGCCAGCAGGATGAACAGACCGTAGGGTTCGAGCCGTGCGTAAGGCGCGGCCAGCCGCTCGGGCAGCAGGCTGGTCAGGATGCGTCCGCCGTCGAGAGGCGGCACCGGCATCAGGTTCAGCACCGCGAGCACCAGGTTGACGACGATCCCGGCATAGGCCATCCGCACGATGAACTCCTCGCCGAACCCGGAGGCGACGGTCAGCTTGACCAGTGCCATCAGCAGGTTGGGTCCGGTCCCGGCGGCCGCCACCAGCCCCATGTCGCGCACGGGCGTGCGCAGGTTCGACGCGATCACCGGCACCGGCTTGGCCCAGCCGAAGATCATGCCGCCCTTGCTGGCCAGCAGGATCAGCACGGGGACCAGCAGCGTGCCGATCGGATCGACATGCTTGACGGGATTGGCCGTGACGCGGCCCAGCGACCGGGCGGTCGAGTCGCCGAGGTGCGAGGCGACCAATGCGTGGGCGGCCTCGTGCAGCGTGATCGCCAGGATCGCCGGAATCGCGTAGACGGCGATCAGCTGCGCAAGACCGAGTTCCATCGTGCGGCGATTGTAGCAGCGTGGCCGCTGCGACAGCGCGGCTGCGCCGTCCCGCGCGGCTTCAGCGGGTGCCCAGCATTCCGTCGACCTTGCCGCGACCGATGCGCTGTACGACCGGTTCTTCGCCGGTCAGGTCGATGACGGTGGTCGGCTCGAATCCCTGGCCACCGGCGTCGAGAACCAGGTCGATGCGGCGCGACAGCTTCTCGATGATGTCGTCGGCCTCGTGCAGCGGATCCTCGTCGCCTGGCAGGATCAGGCTCGCGCAGAGCACCGGCTCGCCGTAGGCGTCGAGCAGGCCCTGCACGACCGGCGAGTCGGGCACCCGCAGGCCGATCGTCTTGCGCGAGCGGTGCCAGAGCCGGCGCGGCGTCTCCTTGGTCGCCGGCAGCACGAAGGTGTAGGGCCCGGGCGTCCACTCCTTCAGGAAGCGGTACTGCCGGTTGTCGACGTGCGCGTACAGCGAAACCTCGGCCAGGTCGCGGCACATCAGCGTGAGCAAGTGCTTGTCGTCGATGCCGCGGATCGCGCGCAGTCGATCGACGGCCTCGCGCTCGCCGAGCGGACAGGCGAGCACGTAGCAGGCATCGGTCGGCACCGCCAGCACGCCGCCAGCACGCAGCGTGTCGGCCGCCTGGCGCAGCAGGCGCGGTTGCGGATTGCCCGGGTGAAGCTCGAAGCGCTGCGTCACCGCCCTGCCTCAGTCCCGACGCGCAACGGCTGCCAGTTCGGGCCAGTCGGCCCAGACCGGCACGACCGAGCCGGGCAGCGGCGGCAGGCTGCCGAGTTCGATCCGGCTCTCGCCCGGCGCGTGGAAGTCGGAGCCGCGCGACGCGCGGAAACCGAACTCGCGGGCATGGCCGGCGAACTCGCGATACTGCGCCGGCGTATGCGATCCGCTGAGCACCTCGATGCCGGTTCCCCCAACATCGCGAAACTCCGACATCAGCGCCCACAGCCGGCCGGAATCGACGCGATAGCGCCCGGGGTGCGCGAGCACCGCCGTGCCGTCGGCGTCGCGGATCCAGCGCACGGCCTCGTCGAGCGCGGCCCAGTGATGCGGCACGTACCCCGGCTTGCCTTCGACGAGAAAACGGCCGAAGACCTCGCCGACGCTGCCGCAGATGCCCTGCTCGACGATGTGACGGGCGAAATGCGGGCGCGCGATCATCGCCGGGTTGCCGACGTATTTCAGCGCGCCTTCGTAGGCGTCGGGTACGCCGGCGGCCTCGAGCTGCGCGCCGATCTCGCGGGCGCGCGCGTCGCGACCGGCGCGCGTGCGCGCCAGGCCGTCGGCCAGCTGCCGGTTCTGCGGATCGATCCGCAGCCCGACGATATGGATGGTCTCGCCGCCCCAGGTGACCGAGATCTCGACACCGGGGACGAAGGGCATCCCCAGGCGCTCGGCTTCGGCGGTGGCCTCGGCGAGGCCGCCGAGCTCGTCGTGGTCGGTCAGCGCGTGGATCTGCACGCCATGGGCGTGCGCGCGGCGGACGACTTCGGCGGGCGTGAGCACGCCGTCGGACATCTGCGAATGACAGTGCAAGTCGGCGTTCACGCGCCGCGGGTCGGAATTGACATTCGCGGCAGCGCGAATGGCAAGGCCTTCGGGCGCATTCAAGACAGGAACTCCTCGATCAGGGCCGCAACGACGGCCGGCTGGTCATGGTGCAACATGTGTCCGGCATCGGCAACGGTCTCCCTTCTGAGGGAACGGATCACCGACAAGCGCTGCTGGTACGGCGCTTCGTGGACGAAGCGCCGTCGCTCGCTGCTGTGCGCAGCCAGCACCCAGAGCAGGTCAGCCTCGATCAGCCGCCAGATCTCGGTGATTTCGTCGACCCGATAGAGGATCGGGTTGACCATCCGGTGCGCCGGATCGCCGGCCAGCGCGAAACGGCCCCCGGCCGTCGGCAGGCCCCAGTGCTCGGAGAGGAAGGCCGCGTAATCGGGGCGCAGCCGCGGGTTGTTGCGCATCAGCCGCTGCGCGACGGCTGCGCGCGACGGATAGTCGCGCAGCCGGACGCCGTCGCGAACCTGATCGAGCCACTCGCGGTAGCGCATCGGCGCCTGGTCGGCGCTGGCGCCCTCGAGCCCGGTGCCCTCCAGGTTCACCAGCCGGCGCACGCGCTCGGGCCGCAGACCGGCGTACAGCGCGGCCACGCTGCCGCCCATGCTGTGCGCGACCAGGTCGGCCGGCACACCGGACGAGAATGCGTCGAGCAGGCGATCGAGGTCGGCCAGGTAATCGGGATACCAGTAGCAGTCGGCATCGGTCCGGTCGGTCAGCCCGAAGCCACGCCAGTCGGGCGCGAAGAATGCCCAGTGCGCCGGCAGCCGGTCGACGATGAACTGGAACGAGGCCGAGACGTCCATCCAGCCGTGCAGCAGATGGATGCGGCGCTCGCCGCCGGCGGTCTGCGCCGCCTGCTGTTCGGCCGGCCAGTGGCGTACGTGGTAGCGCAGGCCCCGAACGTCGACGAACAGGGATTCGCTGTGCCGCCGCGGCACATAGGGTCGCAGCGGCGGCGCATCGGTTTCGGGCCGGTCGTCGATTCGACTTGGCACAATGACACTCCTGGAAGGCTTTCGAATATGGAAAAGGGTATGCCGAAATCCAGCGTCAGCAACGACTACGAGGCACTGCACGCCGGTTTCCGGTGGCAGGTGCCGCAACGGATGAACATCGCCGAGTTGTGCTGCGCCCGCTGGACCGGCGATGCCGGGCGCACGGCGATCGTCTTCGACGACGGCAGCGGCAGCGTGCGGCGCTTCGGCTATCGCGAGATCGACCGCGACGCGCGCCGGCTGGCCAATGCGCTGGCCGCGCTCGGCGTGCGGCGCGGAGACCGCGTCGCCATCGTGCTGCCGCAACGCCCGGAGACCGCGGTCGCCTACTTCGCGGTGCTGCGGCTCGGGGCGAT
>CALLYQ010000528.1 GCA_937858875.1 uncultured Lautropia sp.
GCGGCCGCTGCTGCCATGCCGGCCGTGCGCTCGGCAACGCTGCGCAGCAGCGCGTCTTTCGTGAACGGCTTGGTCAGGTATTGCTCGGATCCGACCATTCGCCCGCGGGCACGATCGAACAGTCCGTCGCGGCTGGACAGCATGACGACCGGGATGTCGCGGTAGCGCGGGCTCTTCTTGATCAGCGCGCAGGTCTGGTAGCCGTCGAGCCGCGGCATCAGGATGTCGCAGAAGATCAAGTGCGGCTCATGGTCGGCGACCTTGGACAGCGCCTCGAACCCGTCGTCGGCCAGGATGACTTCGCAGCCGGCCTGCTTCAGGAAGATCTCGGCGCTCCGACGAATCGTATTGCTGTCGTCGATCACCATCACCTTCAGTCCGGACAGTCGGCGCGAATCGCTCATCTCAGATCTCCACCATCTCGAAGTCCTCCTTGCGGGCGCCGCATTCGGGACAGGTCCAGTTGATCGGAATGTCTTCCCAGCGCGTGCCTGGCGCGATGCCTTCCTCGGGCAGCCCCTCTTCCTCGCTGTAGAGAAAGCCGCAGATCAGGCACATCCACGTGCGGAATCCCGCGTTCGGCGCATCGCTCATCGATCTCTCCCCTGACGGCTGGCTTCGATCCGGCGGCCTGCCTGGCCGCTCGTCTGATGTGAGCCGATGGTACCCTCGGCCCTGCGCGGCACCAGCGCGGCACCGACCAGTGGCCTCGATGCTGCGACGAACGCATGGCCGTCGAAGCGCGCGCTTCCCGACACCGACAGCCTGGTGAAACGGAGTCCCGATTGATCGATCACCGTTGCACGCATTCGCTCCCGGAAGACCGGCCCGGCACGCTTGGCGAAGCGGCCGTTCGCCCGCCGAAGCGCGCTCTGCGCGGTCTGTATGCGTTGACGCCCGACTGCCCCGACGACGACTGGCTGGCTGCCGCCGTGGCCGCCGCGATCGCAGGGGGGGCCACCGCCGTCCAGTACCGCAACAAGCTCGCCGACGAAACGATGAGAATGCGCCAGGCCCGGCTGCTTGCGAGCTTGTGCCACGAACGCGGCGTGCCGCTGATCGTCAATGACGCACTCGACATCGCGCTTGCGAGCGGGGCCGCCGGCGTTCATCTGGGTCGCGACGACCCCGATCCGGTCGAAGCGCGCGCACGGCTCGGCAGCGAGGCGATCATCGGGGTCTCCTGCTACGACGATTTCGCGCGCGCCGAGCGATTGGCAGGCCAGGCCGACTACCTTGCCTTCGGAAGCCTGTTCGGCTCCAGCGTCAAGCCGACCGCGGTCCGCGCACCTCTGCAACTGCTCGCGCAGGGCGCGCAGCGCGGGTGGAATCTCGTCGGTATCGGAGGCATCGATGCCGGCAACGCCGGGCAGGCGATCGGCGCAGGCGCCGACGCGCTGGCCGTGATCACGGCGGTCTTCGGTGCGCCGGGTCGTCCGCCGGCACAGATCGAGGCGGCCGCGGCCGCCTTGTGCAAGGCGATCGGCGAAGCGTTCGAGTCGCGCGCTCCGACCAGGCTCCACGCGCGCTGAGCGATCCGCGCGCCGCGCACGCGCCGCCGGAACTCGCCGCCGAAACTCGCCCGCTCAGTCTCCGAACAGACGGGCAGGATCGACGATCGGTACCGCCTGGCCGTCGTGCCAGACGCAGGCCAGCGCGATCTCCGCCCACAGCGCGTGATCGGTCGGAATCGAACACTGGTCGTCGTCGCCGAAACGAAGCGTGGTCGGCATCGCCCGAAGAACGAGCGCGCCGTGCCGAAACGGCTGGCCGGGCGCAGGCCGCCAGCCGAGCACCAGCAGGTGGCCGCCGGCTTCTACCGCGCCTTCGACTCCGAGCCGCCCTGCCAGGTCCACGACCGGCAACCAGTCGCCACGCCAGCGCAACAGTCCGCGCCAGCCGTCGCGAGCGCCCGGCACTTCGACGATCGGCGCTGGCTCGAGCACTTCGAGCGTCGCATGTACTGGCAGCGCGATCCGGCAGCCGGGGGCGTATTCGACCAGGCGTGCGGGCACCGCGCGCGGCGGCGCCACCGCCGCCGCTGGTCCGATGGGTGCCGACGAGACCAGATCCACCGTTTCCATCGTTCAGTTCAGCGTGGCGAATACGTGCGCAAGCAGCCGATCGCCGCTGCTGCAGAACGCGATCCGGTCGCCGAACTCGACGTAGGCGTCGATCGGCGCATCCGCGGCCATCATCGCCGGCGGCAGCGCACGCGGCTGCAGCGAGATGCGACCGAGCACCTTCGCTTCGTTCCAACAGAGCAGCAGGCCGTCGTGGCCCGAGAACGAGGTCAGCAGGAAGCGGCCTTCGGGAAATTCTTCCATCGGCTCCATTCGCGGCGACAGGGCCACGACGAAGGCCGCCTGGCTGTCGCCGGCGTCGATCTCGAACAGGCCGGGCTGGCCGCTCGGACGCGGCCGCTGCCCCAGATGCCCGGCGGCGCCGACGTCGGCCTGCGGCAGCAGCAACTGCAGTGCTCCGGATCCGAGCAGCACGAAGTTTCCGCTCATCGGCGGCAGCGTCGCGGCAGCGGCATCCATCGTCATCGCGGGTTCCATCCGGCTCAGGACCTCACGCATCCTCGAGCCGCCAGCGACGCGCGGATCGCTTCCAGCAGTTCCACGTCGTTGTAGGGCTTGGTGATGTAGCTGTCGACGCCGGCTTTCTCGGCCATGCGCCGGTGCTTGTCCTGCGAGCGCGACGTGATCATGATCACCGGCAGATCCTTCAGATCTTCGCGTCCCCGGATGTGAGCGGTCAGTTCGAGGCCGTTCATGTTCGGCATCTCGAGGTCGGTGAGCACGGCGTCGGGCCGGAATCCGGTCAACGCGGAAATCGCCTCGATGCCGTCGCGCGCGGTTTCGGCGCGGAAACCGGCATCCTGCATGAGCTGCTGCAGCGAATTGCGCACCGACAGTGCGTCGTCGACGATCAGCACCGCCAACGGCGAACGCGCACGCCCCTGGCCCGACTCTTCGCCCGAGTCACCGGACGTCTCCGAATCCTGCGCTGCAGCGCCTCGGAAGGCCGCAGTGCGCGAGGCCCCACGCGCGGCCGGACCGCCGCCGGCGAAAAGCTGCGACAGGTCGAGGTTCACTGCGACGCTGCCGTCACCGAGAATCGACAGTCCCGCCACGCCACGCACGTGCCGCGCATAGCGCCCGGGGTTCTTGACCAGCAGTTCGCGTGAATCGACGAGCCCTTCCACGGCGAGCACATGGACCCGGTCGTCGATCCGCACCAGCACGGCGTCGAAATTCGAAAGCTCGTTCGTCGGGCCGTCGCCGGCAGGCAGGCCGGCCA
Organism: uncultured Lautropia sp.; assembly: GCA_937858875.1. Lineage (GTDB taxonomy): Bacteria > Pseudomonadota > Gammaproteobacteria > Burkholderiales > Burkholderiaceae_E > Zeimonas. Next base: position 3,307 of record CALLYQ010000528.1, read on the forward strand.
CCGGAGTGCCGGCCACCGGGATGCCGGCCACCGGGATGCCGGCCAGTTCGGTCAGCATCATCGCCGGATGGACGAAACGATCGAGCCGGTAGACGAGCTTGTCGCCCAGCCGCTCGAAACTGCCGACGCCCCTGGACACCGCGCGCTCGACCTGCACCGACGGCAACGCGAACCGCTGGCCGGCCTCGACGATCAGCGATTGCATCGTCGACAGCGACGCCGGGAAGCGCAACTCGAGCGTGCAGCCTTCGGCCGGACGCGAGCTGACCCTGATCGATCCGCTCGTCGACGATGCCCACTCGCGCACCACGTCGAGACCGACGCCCCGGCCGGACAGTTCGTTGATCGTATGTCGCGTCGAGAAGCCCGACATCAGGATCAGCCGCGCCAGTTCTTCGTCGCTGACCACTTGGGTCGGCGAGATCAGTCCGCGATCGATCGCGCGTGCTCGAATCGCCGGGTAGTCGAGACCGCGGCCGTCGTCCTGGCAGCGCATCACGACCTGCTGGCCCTGGCGCGAGAAGCTGAGCACGATCGTGCCGCCGGCCGGCTTGCCCGCGGCCAGCCGCTCCTGCGGTAACTCGAGGCCGTGATCGACCGCGTTGCGCAGCACGTGCAGCAGCGGGTCGGCCAGGCGGTTCAGCACGTCGCTGTCGATCAGCGTCGCGCCGCCGTGGATTACGAGCTCGGCCTGCTTGCCGGTGGCCTGGCAAGTCGAACGCACGTTGCGATGCAGGCGCGAGGCGAGGACGCCGACCTCGGTCATCCGCGTGTTGATCACCAGGTGCTGCAGGTCGCGCGACAGCCGCTGCTGGCGCGCCTGCAGGCTGGCCGTGCGCGCGATCTCCTCTTCGAGACCGCCGGTCAGCGCGCGCGCATCGGCCGCTTCTTCCATCAGCGCATGCGTCGCGCTGTGCAATTCGTTGTACTGATCGAGTTCGAGCGGATCGAAATAGGCACCCGCCTCGCTGTTTCCGCGCGCGCGCATCACCGTCAGTGCTCGCACGTCGACGACGGTCTCGAGTTCGAACAGGCGCTTCTGCATTCGCAGGTTCTGCGCGAGCAACGCCCGCGAACCCTCGATCAGCGCCTTCATTCGTGCTTCCATTGCCGCCGAGTGGACCGAAATCTCGCCGGCGACCCGGAACAGCTCGTCGACCCGTTCGACACTGACGCGCAGCGCTGCAGCCGGCGAAGCGGTCACGGTCGGTTCGGCATTGCGGCGTCCGGCTTGCGCTGGAGTCGCTGCCTGCTGTCCGGCCCCGGCATGCGCCTCGACGCCGGGCGCCGCAACCGCAAGGATCGGTGCCGGAGGCGCAGCCGACTCGCTGCGTTCGACGCGCGCGAGCGGTACCTCGAGGGTTTCGCCGCGGTCGATCCGGTTGGCCAGGTCGAGCACCGTCTGCAACACCGCCTGGGCCTGGCCTGGATATTCGTCGGTGCCGAGCACGTATCCGATCATCTGCTCGAGGCACCAGGCGGCATCGAGCAAGGCATCGGCGACCGGGCGGGCAACCTGCGAGCCGCTGCGCTCGAAGTGCTCGAGGATGTCCTCGAGATGGTGGCCGAGCGAAGACAGACCCCGCAGGCCGATGATCGAGCCTGATCCTTTCAGCGTATGCACGACGCGCTTGGCGGCGATCAGGTCCGAGCTGTCGCCCTCGCCCGACGCCAGATTGCGCGCCAGGTCCACGAGGTAGCGGGCCTGATCCGGCGCCTCGGTGAAGAATCCTTCGATCAGCTTCTGGTCGACGTCTTCCGGAATCTCGAGCGCCACGTCGGCGGGCGTGGCGAGCACCGGCCTGGCGGGGGCGCCGTCGCCGTACGGCGCGTGCAACTGCGCCTCCATCGATCCCAGCATGTGCGCGACCTTCAACGCGCGGTCCTCGTCCAGCGGGCTTGGCGCCTGTACCAGGTGGTCGACCAGCCCTGCGGCCAGCGACGGGTCCGACAGGTCGCGCAGGTATTGCACGACGAGCGGCGGCCAGCCGTGCAGGAACTGCAGCAGTTCGCCGCGCTCGTGCACCGGCAGCGCGGCCATCAGCAGCGTGTTCTCGACCACGTGTTCGCAGACTGCCTGCAGGCCCGGAAAACCGGCAAGCTCGGCCGCCTCGCCCATGCGCTGGGCCTGGCTCGCATACTGGTCGAGGGCATCCATGAAGGCCGGATCCTCGGCCTCGAGGCAGGCCAGCTGCTGCAGGTCGCGTTCGAGGTCCGGCTGCACGGTCTCGATCTCGGCGGCCAGCGCGTCGATCAGGTCATTGAGCGTCACGTGGGCGGGCTCCGGTGGCGATCGCGTTCGCGCTGCCTCAGGCGGCCTGCGGCAACTTGAATACGCCGACCGACTCGACCAGCCGGCGCGCCGAGCTCAGCAGCGTCTCGGTCTCCTGGTTCTGCGCGTCGATCTGCTGCGCCGTGCGCTCGGTACTCTGGCCGATCCGCTGCACCGCCTGCAGCAGGTTCGCGGACATGGCCTTATGCACCTCAGAGGACTCGGCGATGCGGCCGACCTGCGCGACGAGCTGCGCCGTGATCTCCTGCGTGCGGCGCATCTGCTCGCCGGCCTTCTGCGCGAGCTCGGATCCTTCGACGACCTGGCCGATCGTGCGGTTCACCGTCGCGATCGTCTCGTTCGTCTCGAGCTGGATGTTGCTCACCAGCGTGCCGATCTGCTGCGTGGCGTTGCGCGAGCTTTCGGCCAGCCGCTGCACTTCCTCGGCAACCACCGCGAAGCCGCGGCCCGCCTCGCCCGCCACCGCCGCCTGCATCGACGCGTTGAGCGCCAGCACGTGCGTGCGCTCCGAGATCGTATTGATAAGGTTGACGATGCCGGTGATCTCCTGCGAGCGCTCGCCCAGCCGCTTGATCCGCTTCTCGGTCTCGGCGATCGTCTCGCGGATCGAGTTCATGCCCTTGACCGTGCTGTTCACCGTTTCCAGCGCCGTGTCGGTCACCTGCGTGGCCTGCGCCGCGTCCTGGTTCGACTGCTCGGCAAGCGCGGTCATCTGGCCCATCGTCTTCGTGGCCTCGGACAGCGACTCGATCATCTGGCCGACGCTGTGGCGTTCGACCTGCGCGGTCTTCGACACCAGCTCGGCCCGCGAGCGCACCTTGCCCGAAACCTGCGCGAGCTGGTCGGCGATCCGGTGCACGTCGACCAGAACCTTCGACGTCTCATCGGTCAGCAGGTTGATCGAGTCCGAGACCGTGCCGACCACGTCCTGCGTGACCGGCGCACGCACGGTGAGGTCCCGCTGCGACAGCTGGTTGACCGCCTGCAGGATCGAGATGACCGAGTTGTTCAGGCGCTCGTTCTCTTCCTCGGCGGCGCGCTGCGCGGCGATCCGTTCCTGCAGCAGGCTGTTCACCGTGCGGCCGAGATCGCCGACCTCGTCCTGCGCGCGAATGTCCTGCAGCGCGTCGAAGTCGCCGCCGCGCACCTTTTCGACCGAGGCCTGCAGCGTGCGAACCGTGCCGGTGATGTTGCGCACGATCAGCGTCGCGATCGCGAAGGCGATCGCACCGGCCACCAGCAGCAGCCCGAGCGCGCCGCCGACCGTCTTCAACGCATCGGCGCGCGTCTCGTCGAGACGCCGCTGCAAGTGCTGCTCGACGAGTTCCTGCTGCGTGGCGAGCTTCTGGATCGCCACGCGAGGCACCGTCATCTGCTCGAGATAGACGTTCGGGTCGATCGTCGGGAACGCCTTGCCGAGCACCTCGCGCCTGACCAGCTCGATCGCCTGTTCGGTCGAGCGCTGGACGTTGGCCAGTTCCTCGGACGCGGCGGCGGCGATTTCGGGCGACGCGGCAGATGCCTTGCGCATGCTCGCGAGATAGCGCTCGAGCGCCAATTCGAGGTTGTCGGCGCGGCGGGCCGCGAGGGCGCGGTCGGTCGGGCTGAAGGCCTCGCGCATCGCAGCGTCGAGGTTCGGAACCTTGCCCCCCAGACAGGCCGCACGCAGGTCGGCAAGATCCTTCAGTCGCGAAACCACCGGGGCGCGCAACTGGCCGACGGCTTCCGATACGACCGGCAATTCGAGCAGCGTGCCGCGGATCAGGTAGTGCGTGTCGGCCTCGGGGATCAGGTCGAGCTTGTAGAAGGCGCTCAGGTCGCCGATCAGCCGGAAGACCTCGGAGATGGCCTCGGTGTGCACGGCGATCACGCTGCGCTGGTCGATCCTGTAGCCGGTCACGTCGGACTTGATCTGCGCCCACGACTTCTCGAGCGTATCGAGCCGCTTGTCGATGTCGGGCTGTCCGAGGCCCCCGAGCCGCCCGCGCAGTGCGGCGAGGGCCTGGTCGGCATTATTCAGGTGCTTCGGTTGATCGGCGCTGAGCTTCGCGTCACGCTGGACGAAATAGCTCGCCGTACCGCGGTGGTCCTGCAGCTTCTTGACCATGTCCAGCGCCATCGTGACCGAGGTCACGCCGGCCTGCTCGGTACGGACCAGCTCGATCCGCTCCTGCATGCCCTGGTACAGCGCGAACAGCGGCACTGCCGCGATCGCGACGACGATCGCACCCAGAAGCGCGAACTTCTGCCACAGCTTCAGCCGGGCCAGGAAGCTCCAGTTCCTGCCGGCGGACTTCCTTCCGTCGGGCTGCGTTCCGGCGGCCTTCATGCCGACGGGCTGGTCGATGGACATCGTGTTCATGCTTTCATCCGATCAATGGGATTGTGCGAGGGCTTGTTCGAGCGCATCGAGCAGCGCGGGAACGTCGACGTCGAGCCAGAGGCTCGAATCGACGAGATGCAAGGCCGAGACGTACGGACGCAGTGCCGACGGCACGCTGGCTTCGTCGGCCGTGGTCCGCGCCGGGTCGAAGCTCAGCCGCTGCGGCAGTCCATCGATCAGCACGCCGGCGGCGTCGGCCCCGTGCGCAAGCACGAGCAGCATCGGCCGTGCGCGCTCGGACGCCGACAGGCCGAAGCGCCGCGTGAGATCGAAGACCGGCACCAGCCTGCCGTGCAGGTTCGCCATGCCTGCGAACCAGGCTGGCGCGTGCGGGAGGCGATACAGCGGCGGCAGCTCGGTCAGTTCGCTGCCGTCGGCATAGCCGATCATCAGGTTCAGGCCGCCGACGCGGAAACCCTGACGGGCCGCGGTGGTTCCTGCGGCGCGGGGGCCGACGCCGGCAAGCGCGGTATTCGAAGGCCCGATGCCCGCAAGAGCCACGCCGGCCGATTGCGCCTGCGGCTCGAAACCGCGCATCAGCGCCTCGGTCGGCGTGAGCGGCGGCGCAGGACTCCGCGCTGCCGCCGGGTCCGCCGAGGACGCCGGCTGCGGCGCGCCGATGAACTCCCGCGACGCGACGTCGACGATCGGAACTTGCATGATCGGGATCAGAGGGCCCGCACCTGCGACAGCAGTTGCTCGTCGGAGAAGGGCTTGGTCACGTAGCCCTTGGCGCCGAGCATCTGCCCCCAGGCCTTGTCGGCCTTCTGGTCCTTGGCGGTGACGAGCACGACCGGAATGTCCTTCGTCGCACTGTCGCCGCGCAGTGCGCGGGTCGCGGCAAAACCGTCCATGCCGGGCATGTTGACGTCCATCAGGATCGCATCGGGCTTGCTGCGCTTGGCTTCAGCCAAGGCATCGCTGCCGTTGTCGACACTGCTGACCTGGTAGCCGGCGCCGGAGAGCAGCTTCTCGAGCCGGCTGCGATCGACCTTGCTGTCTTCGACGATGAGGATCGTGCGGGCCATTGGCGGTACTTCCTTTGGTTGGAGGGAAATCAATTCCGGACCGGCCGGCCGGCGTGCTGCGCGAGAACGTCGTGCAACTGCGTCGGTTCCACCGGCTTCGTCAGGTAGGCGTCGCAACCGGCCATCTTTCCGCGGATGCGATCGAAGGGAGAGGACTTGCTGGTCAGCATGATCACCGGCAGCCTGGTCACGCCGCGTGTTCGCGCCTTGATCTGCTTGCAGCCTTCGTAGCCGTCGATGCCGGGCATCAGCACGTCCATCAGCACGCAGGCGAAGGCCGTCGTCGCCACAGCGTCGATCGCCGCCTGCGCGCTCGCCGCCTCGACGACCTGGAAGCCGCGCGCCTCGAGTTGCGAACGCAGGTAGCCGCGTACCGCGAGGCTGTCGTCGACGACGAGAACCGGTAACGCGGCAGCGGCAGCAGTGCCGGCCGCGGGCGAGGCGGGAATCGTTGCCGCAATGCCGCGCGCGACCGAAGGGACGCGGTCGGCAGGCCCCTTCTCCAGCGCCCGTGCGAGCAGCATCGGCAGGATCGGCCACTGAACGGGGCGACGCACCAGCGTGTGACCGTTGCGGGCGCTTTCGCCATCGACCCAGATCACGGCCTTTGCGGCCAGCGACGCCTGGCGCTGGGCCCACTGCGTTGCCTGCGAATCGGCGGCGTCGATCATCACGACGTCTGCCGAATCGACATCGCATTCGGCGAGCAGCTGCAGCCGCGGCGTGCGGCGCTGCGACAGCCTTACCGTTCCTTCCAGCAGGTTGCGCTCGATGGCGTTGAAGCCGCGGACCACGAGCTTCAGCGCGGGTGCATCGCTAGCGACGGTGGTCGGCGCCGGGTGGCCGTTGGCAGCTGCTGCGTGCGCAGGCGGGGAGACCGCCGGCGCGGATCGCGGTGATAACGATGGTCGCGGAGGGATCGACTGACCCGCCAAAGCCGACGGGCGGGACTGCACCATCGAGCCGGAGGGTGTGGATGGGCGAGGCGGCATCGCCGGACCAGGCGATATCGACGGGCGGGGCGGCGTCGGCGAGCTCAGCAAACTCGGCGAACGAGGCGGCAAAGGCAGCGGCCGTCCGGCCTCGTCCAGCAGCATCAAGCCCCGCCCCGCC
>CALLYQ010000529.1 GCA_937858875.1 uncultured Lautropia sp.
CGTGGCGCCGCTGTCGGCAACTCGGCGGAATCCGTCGACAGCCGGCTGCCCCGGTATGCGATCCCGATCTGCGAAACCGTACGGAACGCCAGTTCGCGAACAGGGCGGAGCCGCATCGCGAGCGCCAGCACTTGCGCAAGCACGCGCGTGCGAAGCAGTCGCGCGACCGTGCCGTCGGAGATCACCAGCGAGAAAGCACGATCGGTCGTCTCCAGCAGGCGCCCGGCCACCGGCCAGCGCTCCTCGTGGTACGTATCGAGCAGCGTCTCGCCGGCGCGCCCGGAGCAGACGAGCGCGAGTTTCCAGCCGAGGTTGTACGCGTCCTGCAGCCCGGTGTTCATCCCCTGCGCGCCGACCGGGCTGTGGATGTGCGCCGCATCGCCAAGCACGAAGCAGCGATGCTCGCGGAAACGCGCCGCACGGCGATGATGGATCCGGTAGCTCGAGAACCAGCTGCAGGCAGACAGCCGCAGATCCAGCCCGATCTGTTCGCGCACCGATGGAAAAACCTGCTCGAAGTCGAGCCCGTCGCGACCGCGCAGACGAGGGGGCAGGATGCCGACGACGCGCCAGTGGTCGCTGCCGCGCATCGGGAAGAATAGATGGAAGCCTTCGTCGCGCAGGAAAACGTTCAGCTCTCCGGCGACCAGCGGACCCGCCAGCCGCGCATCGGCGACAAAGAAGACGTGCTCGTAAGGCGCACCTTCGAACGGGATCGCATTCGCTTCGCGCACCGCGCTGCGCGCACCATCGCAGCCGGCGACCCAGGCGGCGTCCAGCTCGTCGATCGTGCCGTCCGGACGCCGCAATCGGGCACGTACATGCCCGGCGCGCAGTTCGAGGCCGACCAGTTCGGTGTTCCACCGCACGGCCACTCCCTGCCGGCCGAGCAATTCGCCGAGCAGCTTCTCGTTGTCGTCCTGCCCGAGGATCAGCACGAACGGATACGGGCTCAGCTCGCTGCCGATGTCGCCGAGCGGTATGCGGACCGCGGGCCGTCGGCCCGATGTCCAGAGGTTCACGCCGACCGCCGGCCGGCCGAGTTCGATCGCCCGGCGAGTCAGGCCTAGCTGCGAGTAGATCTCGAGCGTCCGTGCGTGGACGCCGAGCGCGCGCGTCTCCCGCGCCGGCCCGGCGTGGCGGTCGATGATCGCCACGCGAACGCCGAAGCGGGCAAGCTGGTTCGCCAGCATCAGACCGGTCGGCCCGGCGCCGACCACGAGGACCTGGATGTCGGCGCGTTGGTTCATCAGGCTTCGGGCTCCCAATGCCCTCCGATCGCGCGCACCAGCGCGACGGTCGCCAGCGCTCTTTCGCGATCGGTCTGCAGCGACGCACGACGCGTCGCAAGCAACTGCCGTTCGGCGTCGATGACTTCGAAGTAGCTGACGAGCCCGGCGCGGTAGCGCACTCCCGACAGCTCGGCCGCGCGGCCCGCCGCCTCGAGCGCCAGCGTCTGTTCGCGCGACTGTTCGGCGAGGATGCGCAAGCCGGACAGCTTGTCCTCGACCTCGCGCAGCGCCACCAGCACCGTCTGCCGATAGCTCGCCACCGTCTCGTCGTAGGCGGCCGAGGCGCCCGCCTCGACAGCCCGGCGACGCCCGCCGTCGAATACCGTCATCGACAGCATCGTGCCGACCAACGGGCCGAGCGCCCAGGTGCGACTCGAACTGCGTGCCAGGTCGCCGAAGTCGTTCGATTCGAGTCCAAGAAGTCCGGTCAGCGTAAGCCGCGGAAAGTACGCCGAACGTGCAACGCCTATCCGGGCGTTGGCGGCCGCCATCGCCCGTTCGGCCGCGGCGATGTCGGGCCGGCGTTCGAGCAGCGTCGACGGAAGCCCGACCGGGATTGCGATCGGGTGGAACCAGATCGGACGCGGCGCAATCCGAAGCTGCGACGGTGCGCGTCCGACCAGCACCGCAAGCGCGTGCTCGGTTTCGGCCCGCAGTCGTGACAGCGCGATGCCGTCGGCCCTGGCGACGGACAGCTCGGTCCTCGCCCGTTCGAAGTCGAGATCGTCGGTTTCACCGGCGCGGGTGCGTCGCTCGACGAGATCGACGGCCGCTTCGCGCAGCTTCACCGTGTCGTCGAGCAGGCCGATCTCGGCGTCGAGCCCGCGCAGCAACAGATAGTGGCCGGCGACGTCGGCCTGGATCGCCAGCAGAAGCGCCTGCTGCAGCGCCTCGGCCTGCCGGGCATCGGCATCGGCCGCATTCACCGCGTTCGAGACCCGGCCGAACAGATCGACCTCGTAGCTGGCACCGGCCTCGGCACGCCACATCGTGTACGAACGCGTATCGGCGCTCGCGGGCAAACCGCGCGCTGCCGTCGATGGGCGTACCCGGGCAGGGCCCGCGCCAGCCTCCACCTGCGGCCAGCGGTCGGCAGCGGCGACCCCGGCAAGTGCGCGCGCCTGCTCGAGCCGCGCGAGCCCGGCCTTCAGCGTCTGGTTGGCATGAGCGGCCTCCGACTCGAGTGCATCCAACTGCTCGTCGCCGAAGATCCTCCACCATTTTCCGCGTGCCAGCGCATCGGCGGGCTCGGCCGGTTTCCAGGAAGCCGGGTCGACGGCCGGACCTGCTTCGCCGAAGGCCGCAGGCAGCGCAAGCTCCGGCGGATCGTAGACCGGCGCGACACTGCAAGCCGCCAGCGCGGCTGCGGTCGTCGCAACGGCAAGCGCTATCGATGCGGATTGCCGGAAGCTCATCGTGGCGTTTCCTCGTTCGGTTCAGGTTCATGCGGGCCGACAGTGGCGAGCAACGAAGGTTCGTCGCCGCCGGCATGGGAGAACACGGCAACCAGCGATGGCGCGACGTCGCCGGCCCGGCCGGTGTCGCTGCGGTGCCCGTCCGCCTGCCCACGCGCCCGCGCCTGCGCCGAGTCTGGTGCGAACGCGGTGACGACGGCCTTGTCGACCCGCGCAAATCGATCGTTCAATGCCGCCGCGATTGCACTCGCAGACCACTCGAGATTATGTTGCCCGGCGTGGGGGCGAAGCGTGAGGAACACCAGACCAGCGTTCGCCCCGCCTCTCGAGCCGTCGATGCTCAGTCCCGCGAAGGCCATCGCACTTTCGATCGCCGGATGCGTGAACGCGATTGCCGAAACCCGCCGCAGCAGCGCGTCGGTTCGCTCGAGCGTCGCGCCGTCGGGCAGTTGCACGAACGTGACCAGGTAGCGCGGCTCGGGGGTCCGCCCAGTACCGCTCCAGAGCGCTTCGAGCCTCGCTGCGATACCTGCAGCGATCGAACGCTCGACGAATCGGGTCGTATCGAAGGCGATCGCCCAGCGCAACTGAGCCGAAGCGCCGCGCCCGAGGTCAAGCTCGAGGCCCTCTGAATCCTGCCCGAAGCCGGCTCCGAGCCGAGTCAGCACGCCGCGCACATCGGCGGCCACCGCTCGTGCCTCGGCGTCCCTGGCCCTGAATACGGCGATGGCGAGCGTCGGTTCCTGGTTCAGCAGGCTGCGTGTCGACGCGGCGTATCCGGACTCTCCAACGTCTTCGGAATCTCCGAAAACGCGGACCTGTGCGACACCGGGCACCTGCGCGATCGCCGCTTCGACCTGCCCGCGCATTGCCTCGACCCGCGCCAGTGCCATGTCCGTAGGCGGCACGCCCGATGCCAGCAGATGGACGATCAGCAGCAACTCGCAGGGCTGCCCGTCAGCCGCAGTCGCCGTCGAAGCGAACGAAGCCGGCGGCGAGGTCCACGACACGGCCGACGGACCTCCGATGGAAGCGAGCGCCGCCAGCAGCAGACCGATACCGGCCACCAGGCCTGCCGGCGCGCGCCAGAGGCGCCCGGCGGCCTGCAAGCCACGGACGAGGCCGACCGCATTCCGGTGATCGAGCACGCGTTTCATCTTCGATGCCAGGCTCGAGCTTCGCGAGTCAGTCGCGCGCCAGCATCAGCAGACGCGTCGGCTCGAGCGCCTGCACCAGCGTCAGTCCGGAACGATCGAACTCGAAGGACTCGCCGGCGCCGACGAAGATGTCGCGAGGGTGGCCGTCCTGGGTGACCCAGACCAGTGCGTCGATGACGAGGACCTTGCGCCCGCGTGCGTCGCGAAGTCGCATCAGCGATTGCGCGGCCAGCGAGGTCGCCGCGCTCAAGAGATCGGTCGTGCCCATGATGACGCTCCCGGTGAAGACCGCCTTTCGGCTCGTTCGGTATCGGCATCATCGGAACCCGCCATTGCGCGGTGGTTTCACCGCC